>NZ_JBOCEF010000013.1:0-18689 GCF_050586345.1 Rhodovulum sp. DZ06 | reverse complement strand
TCTCTCTGTGAGGCTCTTTTTGTGGCTCTTCTCTTTGTGGGGGGGGGGGGTGTGGTGGGGGGGGGGGGGGGGGGGCCCCCCCCCCCCCGGCGCGCCTGGGCGTCGCGCGGGACGGCGTGCCGGGGGGGCGCTCGGCCGCTCAGCCGCCCAGCATCTCGCTCCAGCGGCGCTGCATCTCGGCGGGCGAGACCTCTTCCAGCTGCTGCGCCAGGATCCAGCGATGGCCGAACGGGTCGCGCAGATGGGCGACGCGCTCTCCGAAGAACTGGTCGGCGGCGGGGCGGTCCACGGTCGCGCCCGCCTCGGCGGCGCGGGCCAGGGCGGCGTCGCAATCCGGCGCCGGCAGGTAAAGGGCCACCGGCGTGCCCCCGAGCGCGTCGGGGCCGACCACGCCCATCTCCGCGAACGGGTCGTTGAGCATCAGCACGGAGGCGCCGATGGCGAGCTCGGCATGGCCGATCTTCCCGGCGCCGGGATCGGTGAGGCGGAACAGCTCCTCGGCGCCGAAGGCCGCCCGGTAGAAGGCGATGGCGGCGGCGGCGTCCGAGACGGTGATATGGGCGCGCAGGGGGGCGGCGGTGTCGGCGGCGGTCATGGAAGGCTCCGGGGCGGCAGGCATTGTTGCGATGTGCAACGGTCAGCCTGCGGCGCGGCGGCGGCCCTGTCCAGCGGCGCGGGGGCGGGCGCTCAGCCTTCAGCGAGGTCCGTGCGCGGGCGGATCCGCGCAGGCACCCCGGCGGCGACATGGCCCGGGGGCACGTCGCGGGTGACCACGGCGTTGGCGCCGATCACCGCGTCGTCGCCCACCTTGATGTCGCCCACGATCACCGCGCCGACCCCGATCTGCACCCTGTCCCCCAGCGTCGGGCAAGCGTTCAGATCGTCCAGCGAGGGGATCCCCAGCGTCACGTTCTGGCGGATGATCACGTCGTCGCCAATCCCCTTGGCCGAGAGGATGATGCCGCCGAAATGCTCGAACACCACGCGTCGGCCGATCGGGATGGAATAGGGCGCCTCGATCCCGCAGAGCACCTGGGAGAGCTTGAACATCACCCGGTAGAGGATGGTCAGCGGCGCGCGCAGCAGTTTCGGGCGCACCGACATGCGCCAGTTGCCGAAGCGGTGCCAGAACAGCGCCCAGAACCCCTGCGCGGCCCAGTCGCCCTTGTGGGCGGCGAGGTCTTCGCGCACCAGCGCCCAGAAGCCGATCCCGGGCGGGTTGGCGTTGCGGTCCCCGGCGGGGCGGGGGCCTGCCTTCGGGCGGGCGGGCTTCGGGGTGTCGTCGCTCATCGCCGCGCTCCGGGCATTGGGGGGGAGGAGGGGCCGGGCGCGCGGGGCGCCCGGCGGGGAGGGTCATGGCCCCGGAGGGCGGCGCGTCAGGGCGCCCAGGCCAGGAAGTTGGCGATCAGCTTCAGGCCCACCGCCTGGGATTTCTCGGGGTGGAACTGGGTGCCGATGATGTTGTCCCGGCCGACCGCCGCCGTCACCTCCTGCCCATAGGTGACGAAGCCGAGCCGGTGGGCCGGGTCTTCGGGCACGAAGTGGTAGGAGTGGACGAAATAGGCGTGGTCCCCGGTCTGCTCGCCGCCGATGCCGGTGAAGACCGGGTGATCGGCCATGCCGTGCAGGCGGTTCCAGCCCATGTGGGGGATTTTCAGCGCCGGGTCCGAGGGGGCGAGCTTGACGACCTCTCCGGGGATCCAGCCGAAGCCGGGGGTGTCGTAGAACTCCCGCCCCCAGGAGGCCATCAGCTGCATGCCGACGCAGATGCCGAGGAAGGGCTTGCCGGTGCGGGTGAAGGCGTCGAGCGCCTCCCACATCCCGTCGATGGCCTTGATCCCCTCGGCGCAGTCGCGATAGGCGCCCACCCCGGGCAGCAGGATGCGGTCGGCCCTGGCCGCCACGTCCGGGTCCGAGGTCACCACGATGGGGCCGCCCTTGCCGGTCTCGGCCGCCATGCGTTCGAAGGCCTTTTCGGCCGAGCGCAGGTTGCCCGAGCCGTAATCGATGATCGCGGTGGTCATAGCGTCCCCTTGGTGCTGGGGATGGCGTCGGCGCGGCGCGGGTCGGGCTCGACCGCCTCGCGCAGGGCGCGGGCCACGGATTTGAACGTCGCCTCGACGATGTGGTGGGAGTTGAAGCCGTCGAGTTTCGCCACGTTGAGGGTGATGCCGCCGTTCATGGCGAGCGCGGTGAAGAATTCGCGCGCCAGCTCGGTGTCCCAGGTCCCGATCTTCTGGGTGGGGATGTCGACGTTCCACACGAGGAAGGGCCGCCCGGAGAGGTCGAGGGCGGTGCGGATCAGCGCCTCGTCCATCGCCAGGTGGCAGGCGCCGTAGCGGCGGATGCCGCGCTTGTCGCCGAGCGCCTTGGTCAGGGCCTGGCCGATGGCGATGCCCACGTCCTCGACCGTGTGGTGGTCGTCGATATGCAGGTCGCCCGCGGCGCGGATCTTCATGTCGATCAGCGAATGCCGGGCGAGCTGGTCCAGCATGTGATCGAAGAAGCCGACGCCGGTGACGTTGTCGTACCGGCCGGTTCCGTCGAGGTTGATCTCGACGGTGATGTCGGTCTCCGCGGTGCGGCGGGCGATGCTGGCGGTGCGCATGGCGTATCCCTTTGCGATTGGGCGCTGATTGTATAGCTGCGCGCGCGCCGGGATGCGAGGGGGGAGGGCGCCGCGGGGGCGTATGCGCGGGGTTCGCCCGGCGGCGGCGCGCCAGAGGCCCGGCAGGGGGGCGGGGAGCGCGCGGACCGCGCCGCCCTCGCGGGCGCCGGCGGCCCGCCCGCCCGCGCCCGAGCCGGGCGCTTCCCCTCGGCCGCGCGCCCGTTCCCGGCGGCGCGCATCGCGGCCCCGGCTTGGCCGCGGCGCCCGCCGCCCTATCCTTTCCCCCGAGCCTGCCGCGGGAGACGCCGCGGCCGCGGGCCGTCGCCGGGGGGCGGCGCGGGCCGCGACTTGCCCATTCGCGCGCCGCCGCCTGTCCGCGCCGCGCCAACCCGGATCGGAGCGCCGCCATGCGCCGCCAGCCAGAAGACGCCCCCGTGGACGCCGCGGCGGAGGCCCCCCTGCGGGACGCCGCCATCCACGTCATCGTCAACCGCGCCTCGGGCGGCCAGGACGCCGACCGCCTTGCGCAGATCCGCGCCGGGTTCGCCGCCGCGGGGGCGGCCGAGCGCACCCGGATCGAGGCGGTCCCGGGCCGGGAGATGTCGGCCCGCGCCCGCGCCGCCGCCGAGGCCGGCGCCGGGGTCGTCGTGGCCTGCGGCGGCGACGGCACCATCTGCGCGGTGGCCGAGGGGCTGGCGCAGGCCCGCGCGGGCGGGGAGTCGGGCGCCGCCCTCGGGGTTCTGCCCGCCGGGACGTTCAACTATTTCGCCCGCGGCCTCGGCCTGCCCGAACGGATCGCCCCCGCCGCCCGCATCATCGCCGAGGGGCATACCCGCCCGCTGGCCACGGGGGCGGTGAACGGGCGGCTGTTCCTCAACAACGCCTCCATCGGCGTCTACCCGGCGATCCTGCGCGAGCGCGAGCAGATCTACGCCCGGTTCGGGCGCTCGCGCCTCGCGGCCTATTGGTCAGTGCTGCGGGTGCTGCGCGGCTTCGGCGGGCCGCTCCGGCTGCATATCGAGGCCGATGGGCGGGAGATCCGCACCCGCTCCCCCCTCGCCTTCGTGGCGGGCAGCGCCTACCAGCTCGACCTGCTCGGCGTCGACGGGGCCGAGGCGATCCGGGGCGGGCGGCTGGCGCTGCTGCTGGCGCCCGACGACCATCCCGGCGGCCTCGTGCGCCGCGCGCTGCGGCTTGGCGCAAGGCGGGCCGAGCGGGGCGAGGATTACACCCTGGTGGCCGCCCGCAGCATCCGCATCCATGCCGGGCCCGGCGCCCGCCTCGTGGCGCGGGATGGCGAGCGGGCGCGGATGCGCGGGCCGTTCGAATTCACGCTCTCGGCCCATGCGCTGCGGGCGGTGGTTCCGGCCGAGGGCTGGGCCGAAACGCCCGACGCGGCGGCGGAGGCGGCGGCATGACCCGGCTCGTCCACCTCTCCGACCTGCATTTCGGCCGGGCGCGCCCCGAGCTGCTGGAGCCGCTGTTGGAGGCCGTCGCCGCGGCGGCGCCGGACGTCGTGGCGGTGTCCGGCGACCTGACCCAGCGGGCGCGCGAAAGCCAGTTCGCCGACGCCGCCGATTTCCTCGACCGTATCCCCGCGCCCGTGCTTTGCGTGCCCGGCAACCACGACATCCCGCTCGAGAACTGGCCGATGCGGCTGCTGCGGCCTTTCCTGGCCTATCGGCGGGGGATCGGCGGCGACCTGGAGCCGGAGATGCTGGTGAACGCGCGGGAGGGGCCGGTGCGGGTGATCGGCCTCAACACCGTGACCCCGTTCCTGTGGCAGCGCGGCTGGCTGACCCGCGGCGCGGTGCGGCGGGCCTGCGCGCGGCTGGGGGCCGGGGACGCGGCGTTCAACGTGCTGGTCGCGCATCACCCGTTCAGCCACGCGCCCGATGCGCGCAAGGCGCTGATGAAAGGCGCCGCGCGGGCCGCGGGGGCGCTGTCGGATTGCGGGGCGGACGTGATCCTGTGCGGCCACCTTCACGCCTGGCGCACCACGCCCTTCGTGCGGCGGCAGGGCCGGGCCGGGGCGCTGCAGATCCAGGTCGGCACCAGCCTCTCGAACCGCGGGCGGGGCGAGCCGAACGATTTCGCGGTGCTCGATTTCGCCGATCCGCGGCTGCGGGTCGCCCGCATGGCCTGGGACGGCGCGGGGTTCGCGGAGCTCGAGGCCCGCGACTGGCTGCGCACGCCCGATGGCTGGGAGGCGCAGGAGGCCCGGGACGCAGCGGAACCCGCCCTGCACATCAGCTGATCCCCGTGCGACGCCCGCCGCGGGATGGGAGGGGAGGGAGCGCGAGGGAGGGGAGGGAAGGGGCCGCAGCCCCTTTCCTCCCCTCCCTCGCAATCACGGAAGATAGATCGCCCGGAAATCGTTGACATTGGTCAGCGTCGGCCCGGTGACCACCAGGTCCCCCAGCGCCTCGAAGGCCGAATAGGCGTCGTTCCCGTCGAGCAGCGCGCGCAGCGACACGCCCGCTTCCCCGGCCCGCGCATGGGTGTCCGGGCCGATGATTGCGCCCGCATTGTCCTCGGACCCGTCGATGCCGTCGGTGTCGGCGGCGAGGGCGTGGACCCCCGCCATGTCCGCTCCCAGCGCCACCGCCAGCGCCAGCAGGAACTCGGCGTTGCGCCCGCCGCGGCCGCCCTGGCCGCGCACCGTCACCGTGGTTTCCCCGCCCGAAAGCAGCACGCAGGGCCGCGGCAGCGGCTGGCCGTGGCGCAGCACCTGCCGCGTGATCCCGGCCATCACCTGCGCCGCCTCGCGCGCCTCGCCCTCGATCGCGTCGCCGAGGATCATCGGCGTCACCCCCGCCGCCCGCGCCGCCTCGGCCGCCGCCTCCAGCGCCATCTGGGGGGTGGCGAGCATCCGCAGCTCGCCCGAGACCTCTTTCGGGGCGGGGTTGTCCGCGATCACCCCGCGCAGCGCGTCGCCGATCTGCACGCCCCGGCGCTCCAGGATCGCCTCGGGGGACTCCCCGTCCGGCAGCGCCACGGTGGGGCCGGAGCCGATCACCGCCGGCTCGTCCCCCGGCACGTCCGAGATCATCCAGGTGACCAGCCGCGCGGGCGCCGCGGCCGCCGCCAGCCGCCCGCCCTTGATGCCCGAGAGCGCCTGGCGCACGCGGTTCATCTCATCTATCGGGGCGCCGGATTTGAGGAGCGCGCGCCCCACCTGCTGCTTGTCCGCCAGCGTCGCGGGCGAGACCGGCAGCGCCAGCAGCGCCGAGGCGCCGCCCGAGATCAGCGCGACCACGAGGTCCTTTTCCCCCGCCCCCTCGGCCAGGTGCAGGATGCGCCGCGCGGCGACCTCTCCGGCCGCGTCGGGAACGGGGTGGCTGGCCTCGACCACCTCGACATGCCGCGTCGGGCAGGCATGGCCGTAGCGGGTGACGATCAGCCCCTCGGGCTTGGTGGTCCAGCCGGCCTTCTCCACCTCGGCCTCGAAGGCGGCGGCCATGCGGGCCGAGCCCTTGCCCGCGCCGATCACGACCAGGCGGCCCTCCGGCTCCGGCGGCAGGGCGCCGAAATTGCCCTCCGGCCCGGCGGCGGAGAGGGCGGCGTCGAACAGCGCGCGCAGGAAGGCGGCGGGGTCGGTCACGGGCATGGGCGGTCCTTGGCAAGCTGGCGGCGTCTCCTTCACCCTAGCGGGCCGGGGCGGTGCGGCAAGGCCCCCGCGCCGCGGCGCCCCCGCCGCGGTGGCGCCCGGCGCGCGCCATGGCTATATCCCGGCGCAGAGGACGCCCCCCGGGGCGCAGACCGCGCACGACACAGGAAGGAAGCCCCATGTCCGACGATCAGTTCCCCGGCTGGCACGGCACCACCATCATCGGCGTGCGCAAGGGCGGGCGCGTGGTGGTCGCGGGCGACGGGCAGGTCTCCCTCGGGCAGACGGTCATCAAGGGCACGGCGCGCAAGGTGCGGCGGCTCAAGCCCGGCAAGACCGGCGCCGAGGTCGTCGCGGGCTTCGCCGGGTCCACCGCCGACGCCTTCACGCTGCTCGAGCGGCTCGAGGCCAAGCTCGAGGCGTCCCCGGACCAGCTCGCCCGCGCCTGCGTGGACCTGGCCAAGGACTGGCGCACCGACAAGTACCTGCAAAAGCTCGAGGCGATGCTGATCGTCACCGACGGCAAGGACCTGTTCATCGTCACCGGCGCAGGCGACGTGCTGGAGCCGGAGCATGACGTGGCCGCCATCGGCTCGGGCGGCAACTACGCGCTGGCCGCGGCGCGGGCGCTGATGGACAGCGAGATGGACGCAGAGGCGGTGGCCCGCAAGGCGATGGCGATCGCCGCGGATATCTGCGTCTACACCAACGGCAACCTTACGGTTGAGGTCGCGGGCTGAGGCGCAATCGCCGCGGGCGCATCCGCCGGGTTTTGCGATGCAGCAGGCGATTCGCCCTTTGAACCCGGTGATTTCGGGCGCCCGGCCGCGGGTGCAGCACGAATTCACGCCTGCGCATGAGATGCGACAATCCGACCATGACCGTTAAGTGAATGGCGCCTTTACGTCAATTCGGACCTTTTGGGTCGGGATTGCCGGACGGTATCGAAAACCAGTTGCCGGGCGCGTCACATGAACGCTAACTGAGCGTGCAGGCGGGTCTTTGTTTTCCCCGTGTCCCCGCCCGCACCGAAGGAAAATTGTCCATGACTCTCCGTCGCTTCGCCGCGATCGGGATGGCCGCGTCCTGCGTTGCGGCCGCCGGATCCGCGCAGGCCGCCGGCCTCGATGGCGGCCGGCTGCTCTCCGATTTCACCGTCATCGCCACCGAGAACTTCAACGGCGCGGTCGAGACCGAGGGCAACATGTTCGTCGGCGGGAACTTCACCGCCACCGGCCCCTACAACGTGAACCCCGACGCGCTGGGCGACGTGACCGTCGGGTCCCGCTCGGGCGCCTTCTTCGTCGGCGGCGACCTGACCGGCTCGGCCCGGCTGGCGCGCGGCGCGGCGGTGATCGGCGGCGCGGTGACCGGCACGCTGGACATGAGCAACAACCCCGACAAGGACGTGCCCGGCATCGTCTCGACCGGGGTCGGGACCGGCGTGGGCGGGGTCGAGGTCGACGCGGTGCGCGCGGCGCTGGAATCGCTCTCGGCCGATCTCGGCGCGCTGGGCGACACCCTGGGCTCGGCCGCGCACCTGTCCGACCAGAACGACCTGCGCTTCACCGCGGTGGACGGCGGCGGCGGCTTCGCGGTCATCAACGTGGGCGCGAGCTGGCTGGCGAACGGCACCTTCAAGGGCTTCTACGACGCGCTGAACGCCCCGGAATACGACCTGACCGTGGTGGTCAACGTCGATGGCGGCGGCGGCGCGGTGTCGATCGGCGCCAACCCCTCCGCGCCGGGCCAGTACACCAACGTGGTGTTCAACTTCATCAACACCGCCCAGATCACGCTCAACAGCGCGTTCAACTACACCGTGCTGGCGCCGCTCTCGGACATCATCCAGACCGGCGCGGGCGGCAAGGACGGCGCGACGGTGGGCAAGACCATCACCGGCGGGGCCGAGCTGCGGCCCTATTCCAACGTCTACAACTTCACCGGGGACCTGTCCTTCGCGACCGCCGACGTCCCCCTGCCGCCGAGCGCCGCGATCCTCGCCGGCGCCCTGTTCGGCCTCGGGCTGCTGCGCCGCCGCAGCGCCTGACGGCCGCGGGCGGGCCCGGCGCACGCCGTGACCGCGCGCCGGGGGCCGCCCCGGGACCCGGCGGGCCGCCCCATCGGCCCGCCGGGCGTCTCCGCCCCCCTCTCTCCCCCCGGCCCTCCTGCGTCCATGCCGCCGCCCCGCGCGCCCTTGCACCGGGGGCTTCGCGCCCTTTAATTCCGGGCGAGAAGCTGACCGGAGGGATGCATGACCGACCTGACCCCGCGCGAGATCGTCGCCGAGCTTGACCGCTACATCGTCGGACAGGCCGACGCGAAACGCGCCGTCGCCGTGGCCCTGCGCTCGCGCTGGCGGCGCCAGCGGCTCGACGCCGACATGGCGGCCGAGGTCACGCCCAAGAACATCCTGATGATCGGCCCGACCGGCGTCGGCAAGACCGAGATCAGCCGCCGCCTGGCGAAGCTGGCCAAGGCCCCCTTCATCAAGGTCGAGGCGACCAAGTTCACCGAGGTCGGCTATGTCGGCCGGGACGTGGAGCAGATCGTCCGCGACCTGGTGGAATCCGCCATCGTCATGCTGCGCGAGCACCGGCGCGAGGAGAACCGCGCCAAGGCCCACACGGCGGCGGAGGAGCGCGTGCTCGACGCCCTCTGCGGCGCCGACAGCCGCGACGCGACGCGGGAGATGTTCCGCAAGAAGCTCCGCTCCGGCGAGCTCGACGGCAAGATGATCGAGCTGGAGCTGCAGGACCAGTCGAACCCGTTCGGCGGCATGGACATCCCCGGCCAGCCCGGCCAGATGATGGATCTCGGGGCCATGTTCGGGAAGGCCATGGGCGGGCGCACCAAGCGCGTGAAGCTCTCGGTCGCCGAGAGCCACGAGGCGCTGGTGGCCGAGGAGGCCGACAAGATGGTCGACCAGGAGAGCCTGACCCGCGAGGCGCTCTCGGCGGTCGAGCAGTCGGGCATCGTGTTCCTGGACGAGATCGACAAGGTCTGCGCGCGCGAGGGGGCCAAGGGCGCCGACGTCTCGCGCGAGGGGGTGCAGCGCGACCTGCTGCCCCTGATCGAGGGCACCACCGTGGCGACCAAGCACGGCCCGGTGAAGACGGACCACATCCTGTTCATCGCCTCGGGCGCGTTCCACGTCGCCAAGCCGTCGGACCTGCTTCCGGAGCTCCAGGGACGGCTTCCGATTCGGGTCGAACTGGGCGCGCTGAGCGAATCGGACTTCGTTCGGATCCTCACGGACACCGACAACGCCCTCACCCGGCAATACGCGGCGCTGATGGCGACCGAGGGCGTGACGGTCGATTTCACCGAGGACGGCGTGCAGGCGATGGCTGAAATCGCGGCAGAGGTTAACCGCTCGGTTGAAAACATCGGCGCGCGGCGCCTCTACACCGTCATCGAGCGGGTGTTCGAGGAGCTCGGCTTCCTCGCGCCCGACCGGAAGGGCGAGCAGGTGACCATCGACAGAGCATATGTGCAATCAAGGCTTTCCGGCCTGGCCAAGGCCGCCGATGTCAGCCGCTACGTGCTGTAACGGTTCTGGAGGGGGTGGATTTCGGTCCGCCCCCTTTGTTCATCCTGCGCTCATATATTAATGATGAACGCACCCTGCAGCAGAATGAAGGATTGCTGTATTTGGGTTCAATAACATTCGCTAAGGTTGTTTTCCGGGGTTTGGCTGCGGTCTTGGGTTGACCCGAAGACGCCGCTGCGGCTTAAACAGTCTCGTACCTCGTATGCGTAACTGTTCTGAGTTGGAGACCACAGCGTGCGTAAGAACCTGTTCAAGGGCGCGGAATTCGCGTCCCTCCCCGACGCGTCCGATTTCGCCGGGATCCTGCCCGAGCAGTCCTCCGGCAAGGGCCACGCGTTCGGCCGCCGGGCCGAGACCTCCGAAGATGATGGGCTGACCCTCGCCAAGGGCGGCAAGGGCAAGCCGACGGATGGCGGGACCACCGACGGCGGCACGACCGAGGGCAGCGCCAAGGGCGGCAACGGCAAGGGCAAGAAGGGCGGGACCGACACGGGCACGACGGACCCGACCGATCCCACGGACCCGACCGATCCGACCGACCCGACGGATCCCACGGACCCGACGGATCCCACCGATCCCACGGACCCGACGGATCCCACCGATCCGACCGACCCCACGGACCCGACCGACCCGGTCGATCCCGTCGATCCGGTTGACCCCGTCGACCCCGTGTCCCCGGGCACGATCGACGCGACCACGGGCCTCTGGCTCGACTACACCTCGGGCCTCGGCGGCCTGGGCGTGGTGTCGGACTACAACATCGAGGTCGTGTTCACCGGCGCCGGCTGGACCGCCGCGCTGCAGGAAGACTTCATCGTCGCGGCCGAGTACATCTCCACCCTCGTCATCGGCGACGTGGCGGACTCGGGCGATATCGACGACATCCGCATCTCGGCCGAGATGGTCGCCATCGACGGGACCGGCGGCGTGCTCGGCGCCGCGGGGCCGACCGCGGTGCGCTCCGGCTCGCTGCTGACCACCACCGGCATCATGCGCTTCGACACCGCCGACGCGGAAACCTATGACGCCAACGGCCTGTTCGACGACATCGTGCTGCACGAGATGCTGCACACCCTCGGCGTCGGCTCGCTCTGGAACGCCATGGGCCTCGTCAGCGGCTCGGTCGCCGGCGACGACATGATCTTCATCGGCGAGAACGCGAACCTGGCCTTCCAGGCCGCGGGCGGGACCGGCGTGATCAATGTCGAGACCGACGGCGGCTCGGGCACCGCGGGCGCGCATTGGGACGAAGCCCAGTTCGCGAACGAGCTGATGACCGGGTACATCAACGGCGACAACCACCTCTCGGCCATGTCCGTCGCCTCGATGGAGGACATGGGCTACGAGACCGTGTTCGACGCCGCCGATCCGACCGCCGCGATCCTGCAGCTCGACGAGTTCGCGCTGGTCTGATCGCCGGCCTGATCCGGGGGCGCCCGGCGACGGTCGCCGCCTGACTTTCCAACAAGGGTTGCGGTCCTGCCGGCCATCGGGTCGGCCCCACGAGGTCCGCAGCCACGCGCCGCACTTCCCTCCGGCGCGCATGGACGCGCCCCGCACTTCCCCGCGGGGCGCGTTTTTGTCCCTGCATGGCCCCTGCGCCCGCGCCGGCCCCTGCGCCTGCGCCGGGCCCTGCGCCCGCGCCAGGCCCTGCGCCTGCGCCGGGCCGCCGCCCTCCGTCGCCCGCGCCGGGCCTTCCCGGCGCCGGGTCAGCCCCCGTAGGCGGCGGCCTGGATCGCCGCCCGCGCCGCGGCGGCCGCCGCGCCGCCGGGGGCGGGGCCGTCCTCGCGGATCGCGCGCAGGAGCGACTCGCGCGCCGCCTCGGCCCGGCCGAGCGCGGTTTCCGCCAGCCCCTTCTGCAGCCAGGCATGGGCCAGGCCGGGCGCCGCGACGGCGGCCGCCGCGGCGTCTTCAAGGGCGCCGGGCGCGTCGCCCATGCCGACCCGCGCCTCGGCCCGCAGCGCCAGCAGCTCGGCGCGGCGGTCGTCGCCGGGGAGGCTCAGCGCCCCCGACAGGTCGATGGCGGCGGCGGTCCAGGCCGCTTCGGCCAGCCGCACCCGCGCGCGCACGGCCAGCGCGTCGCGCCGCGCCGCCGCGCCCTCGGGGGCCGATTTCAGCGCCGCCTCGGCCGAGGCCAGCGCCTCCGCCGGCCGCCCCGCGGCCAGCCACAGCTCCGCCGCCAGCGCGAAGATCCCGGGGCGCCGCGCCGCGGGCGCCTCGCGCGCCGCGAGGTCCAGCGCCTGGCCCGCCGATCCATGCGCGCCGAGGGCGGAGAGCGCGTTCGCCTCGCAGATCCGCGCCTGCGCGCCGCCATGGCCGAAGCGCCGCCATTCCAGCGCCGCCTCGCGCCCGGCTTCGGCGTCGTTGGTCACCCGGTCGATGCAGGTCTCATAGCTGCGGACCGGGGGCAGGGCGGTCGCGGGGGCGGGCAGGGCGAGGGCGGCGAGGCAGAGCAGGGCGGCGGCGCGGGGGCCGTGCGGTGGGCGGGGGCGGTGGATCATGGCGATTGTCTCCCGTCCTCTCCCCGTGCGAGGGAGGGTCTGCGCGTCGGGCGCGGAAACCCGCGCGGCGCGCCCTATGTCGTCCCCCGTCGCCCCCGGGGCAAGGGGGCGCAGGAAATCAGGAGGGACGCCGAATGCCCGGCACGCTGCTCAGCCTTGGTCATGGATACACCGCCCGCGCCCTCTCCCGCAGGCTGGTCGCGCAGGGCTGGCGGGTGATCGGCACGACGCGGGACGAAGGCAAGGCGGCTCAGATCCGGGCCGAGGGGGCCGAGGCGGTGGTGTTCCCGCCCGAGGATGCGGCGGCGCTGGTGCGCGGCGCGACGCATCTGCTGGTCTCGGCCGGGCCGGACCGGCATGGCGCGGACCCGGCGCGGGCGGCGATGGAAGACGCGATCCGGGCCGAGGGCGGCGGGTTGCAATGGGCCGGGTACCTGTCCACCACCGCGGTGTACGGCGATCTCGACGGCGGCTGGGTGGATGAGAACGGCGCGCTGAACCCCGGCACCTCGCGCGGCAAGGCGCGGGTGGCGGCGGAGGAGGGCTGGTCGGCGCTGGCCGCGGCGGCGGGCTTCCCGCTGCACATCTTCCGGCTCGCGGGCATCTATGGCCCCGGCCGCGGCCCCTTCGCCAAGGTGCGCGAGGGCAAGGCCCGGCGGATCGTGAAGCCGGGCCAGGTGTTCAGCCGCATCCATGTCGAGGATATCGCGACGATCCTGCAGGCCTCGATGGCGCGGCCGCGGGCGGGGGCGGTGTACAATGTGTGCGACGACCTTCCCGCCCCGCCCGAGGACGTGATCGAGGAGGCGGCGCGCCTCCTGGGCCTGCCGATCCCGCCCGCGGTGGATTTCGACGAGGCGGAGATGACCCCGATGGCCCGCAGCTTCTATGCCGAGTGCAAGCGGACCTCGAACGCCTTGTTGCGGGACGAGCTGGGGGTGGCGCTGGCCTATCCGACCTATCGCGAGGGGCTGCGGGCGCTTCTGGCCGAGGAGGGGTGAGGGGGGGGGCGCCCCGGCGCCGCCTCCCACCCCGGCAGGCGTCGCGGCGGCTTCGGGCGCATCGCGGCCCAGCCCCGGCGGCGCCGGGGCGGGCGGCTCAGCCCGCCGGGCGCCGGACGGTGGCGCCGCCCGCCTTCATCTCTCCACCCGCGCGGTCGAAGCGCAGGTGGGCCAGCGCGACGCCGCCCGAGACGGTGCCGAGCACCCCGGCGGGCTTGCCGCCCTCGTTGACGATCTCGGTCCCCGGCGCGGGCGCCTCGCCGTCGATCTCCACCTGCACGAGGCCCTTGCGCAGCTCGGTCTTGTGCTTCATCCGCGCGACGATCTCCTGCCCTACATAGCAGCCCTTGCGGAAATCGACGCCGTGGAGGCGCTCGAACCCGTATTCGAGGATGTAGCTGTCGGGACCGAGCTCCGTCCCCGCCTCGGGGATCATGTGCGCGACGCGCAGCGCGTCCCAGTCGGCGCGGGCGGCGGCCTGGGCGCCCGAGGCGGCGAGCGCCGCGGGACCGTCGGCGGCGAAGACCCGGAAGCCGAGCGCCGGATCCCGCGGATCGGCGATCACGACGCCATCGGCCCCCGCGGCCTTCGCGGCGGCCTCTTCGGCGCCCTCGCCCCAGATCTGCAGCGCGGTCAGGCCCGAGGCCGCGATCTCAAGCTTGCGGCGCAGGCGGTACATGGCGAGGCGCTGGGCGAGCGGTTTCACCTGCTCCATCGCCACGTCGATCAGCGCCTCATCCGCGCTGACGTGCAGCAGGAAATCGGCCAGGTACTTGCCCTGCGGCGTCAGCAGCGCGGCATAGGCGCCGCCATCCTGCGCCGGTTTCTCCACGTTGGCGCTGACCAGCCCGTCGAGGAACTCCGCCGTTCCCGCGCCCGAGATGCGCAGCACCCCCCGTTCCTCCGCGATCCGACCGAATGCCATGCCGTTCCCTTTCCCTGACGCCGCGCGCGCCCCCGCGCCCGAATGCACCGTCGCGCCGGGCGCGCCGGTCCGCTATACCCGGGCGCGAAGACGGGGGCCGCCCGCCATATAGCCGCCCCCGCCCCCAATGCCAGCAGGACCAGCAGGAGACGCGCCATGGCCCCCACCTATGATCTCATCCTCAAGGGCGGAACCGTGGTCAACCAGGATGGTGTCGGCAAGGCCGATATCGGCGTGACCGGGGGCCGGATCGCCGCCATCGGCGATCTGTCGGCGGCGCAGGCGGGCCAGGTGCAGGACTGCACGGGCCTGCACATCCTGCCCGGCGTCATCGACAGCCAGGTCCATTTCCGCGAGCCGGGCAACGAGCACAAGGAGGATCTCGAGACCGGGTCCCGCGCCGCCGTGATGGGCGGCGTCACCTGCGTGTTCGAGATGCCCAACACCTCGCCGCTGACCACCGAGTTCGACAAGCTCGAGGACAAGGTCAACCGCGGCCGCAACCGGATGCATTCCGATTTCGCCTTCTGGTTCGGCGCCACGACCGAGAACGTGGGCATCCTCGAAGAAGCCGAGCGGCTCGAGGGCTGCGCGGGCATCAAGATGTTCATGGGCTCCTCCACCGGCGACCTGCTGGTGTCGGATGACGCCGGGGTCGCCTCGGTCCTCGCCAATGGCCGCCGCCGCGTGGCGGTCCATTCCGAGGAGGAGGACCGCCTGATCGCCCGCAAGGACGTGCGGCGCGAGGGCGATCCGTCGAGCCACCCCGAGTGGCGCGACCCCACCGCCGCCGTCCTGTGCACCGAGCGCCTGATCCGCCACGCGCGGGAGCAGAACCGGCGCATCCACATCCTCCACATCTCCACCGGCGACGAGATCCCGATCCTCGCGCGCCACAAGGACCTGGTGACCTGCGAGGCGACGCCGCATCACCTGACCATCGACGGGGACGAGGCCTATGCCCGCCTCGGGACCCTCGTGCAGATGAACCCGCCGGTGCGCGGCGCCGCCCATCGCGACGCGATCTTCGAAGGGCTGCGGCAGGGGATCATCGACGTGCTCGGCTCGGACCATGCGCCCCATGCGCTCGAGGAAAAGGCCAAGCCCTACCCGGCCTCGCCCTCCGGCATGCCCGGCGTGCAGACGCTGGTGCCGGTGATGCTGACCCATGTCGCCGAGGGGCGCCTGACGCTGGAGCGGTTCGTGGACCTGACCTCCGCCGGGCCGCAGCGCATCTTCGGGCTGGCGGGCAAGGGGCGCATCGCGGTGGGCTATGACGCCGATTTCACCGTGGTCGACCTGAAGGCCGAGCGGGAGATCAGGAACGACTGGATCGCCAGCAAGTGCGGCTGGACGCCCTATGACGGGTTCATGACCAAGGGCTGGGCTGTGGGCACGGTCATCCGCGGCACGCGGGTGATGTGGGAGGACGAGCTGATCGCCCCCTCGCAGGGCCAGCCGGCGCGCTTCTCGGAAGGCTGGGTGGGCTGAGGCCCGCCTGACCCTCCGCGCCTGTCCCGCCCCCGCCCCCCGGCGCAGACGTCTGCCGGGCGCGGGCGGGACGGCGAGCGGGGGGCCTTGCGCCCCCCCGAGGCGGACCGCTCCCCCCTGGCGCCGGTCCCCTAGCGCCAGTCCCGAGGCGGCAGGTCGGACGCCTCGTCCACGTCCCGCATCAGCGGCCCGCGGGCGATCCGCAGCGGCGCGGCGCTCGCCTCGGCATCCGCCAGCGCGTGTTCGGTAGACCAGCGGCAGTCCCGGAACAGGCCCCGAGGCGGCGCCGCCCCGCCGCGCTTCAGGCCCACCAGCCAGAACCCGCCGTCGCCCGCCGGGGCGAACAGCGCCTCGGCGCCCTCGAGCGCCTTGAAGGACGCGGCGATCTGCGCCCGCGTCACCCGCGGGATGTCCCCGCCCATCAGCAGGACCGGCCCCGGCGGCGCCTCGCGCAGCCCCCGCGCCATGCGGGCCCCGAGATCGCCCGAGCCCTGCGCCATCCGCCGGAACCCGCCGGGAAACGCCCGGCTGGCTTCCGCGCCATGGGGCGAGACGAACAGGATCAGTTCCCAGCGCGGGTCGCGCCCCAGACGCCGCAACGTCTGCGCCAGCTGCCGCCGGAACCACCAGGCCGCGGGGACCTTGCCGATGCCGCGCGCGAGGCGGGTCTTCACCCGGCCCGGGCGCGGCTCCTTCACCATCACCAGCAGGCGGAGGCGGCGGGCCTCAGCGCCGCTCATACCGTTTCGCCAGCGTCTCGGGGGGCACGCCAACCGCGTACATCCCCAGGGTCGAGAGGTTCCGCGCCCCGCGCCGCAGCCAGCCGTCGCGGCGGTACCGCTCGGCGCTGGTCGCCGCCTCGGCCCCCAGCGGGCGCAGCTTGCCCTTCAGGCGGCGGGCGAGGGCCACGTCCTCCATCAACGGGATCTCGGGGAAGCCGCCGACCTGCCGGTAGAGGCTTCGGGGGACCAGCAGCCCCTGGTCGCCATAGGGCAGCCCGAACAGGCCCGAGCGCAGGTTGGCCCAGCCGGCCACGGCCCGCGGCGCGAAGCCGTCATCGTCGAAGCGCAGGCGGAACCAGCCCGCGCGGTCCGGGAATTCCATCATGTGCCGCTGCACCGCGCCGACCCAGCCCGGGCCGGGCACGGTGTCGGCATGAAGGAACAGCAGCCACGCGCCCTGCGCCGCCGCCGCCCCGGCGGCGAGCTGCGTTCCCCGGCCCCGCGGCGCCTCGATCAGCTTCGCGCCGACCGCCTCGGCCACGTCCCCGATCGCGTCCTCCGAGCCGCCATCGACCAGGATCACCTCGCGCAGCAGCCCCTCCAGCAGCGCCTCGGACAGCGCCCCGAGGCACGGCCCGATCCGGTCCGCCGCGTTCAGCGTCGGGATGACGACCGAGATCGGCGCGCTCATGCCGAGCGCCCCGCGGGACGGGCGGGCAGCGGCCCGGCCAGCCGCGTCATCGCGAAGGCCCCGAGCCCGGTCAGCCCGAAGGCCAGCGCCAGCGGCACCGCGGTGCCGTCGAAGGCCGCGCCCGAGATCCAGGCGAACACCACGCCTGCGCCCGAGCCCATGGCCGAGACCACCGCGCTCGCCGCCCCCGCCCGCGCGCCCATCGGGATCAGCGCCACGGCCGACAGGTTGCCGTACATCGCCGCGAAGGCCGCGACGGGAATGCAGACCCAGGTCATGTAGACCCAGAACGGCGGCAGTCCGTCCCAGGCCGCCGCGAACAGCGCCGCGCCCGCAAGGCCCGAGACGGCCGACGCCGCCAGCGCCGTCACCGCCACCTTGCGCGCGCCGAACAACCGGACCCATTTCGCGCTCGCCATCGCCGCCGCCCCGTTCAGAACCGCCGCCCCGCCGAAGGCGGCGGGCAGCCAGGCGCCCAGGGCGTAGACCTCGCCGAACACCTGCTGGGCGGTGGAGAGATACGACACGAAGGCCCCGAACACGAGCGACAGCGCCGCCGCGTGCGCCATGCACCAGCGCGACGACAGCACCGCCCGGAACGTGTCGATCACCGAGGCGAAGTTCAGCGGGCGGCGGTGTTCCTCGCGCAGCGTCTCCTCCTGCACCCAGAAGAACCACGCGCCGGTCAGCGCCGCCTGCACCAGCAGCACCCCGAACAGCCAGCGCCAGTCCGCCACCGCGATCACCGCCTGGCCCATGGCGGGGGCCAGCAGGATGATCAGCACGAACACCGCCGAGGAGAGGGACACGACGCGCGCCATCTCGTCCCCTTCATAGCGGTCGCGGGTGACGGCGAGCGAGATCACCCGCAGCCCCCCGGACCCCAGCCCCTGCAGCACCCGCCCCGCCAGCAGCGCGGTGAAGCTGGGCGCGAAGACGCACAGGATGGTGCCCACGAGATAGGTGGCGATGTTGATCGCCGCCGCCTTGCGCCGCCCGAGGCTGTCGGCGATCGGCCCGATGAACAGCTGGCAGATCGCGACGCCCACGAACAGCGCCAGCAGCACCCATTGCCGCTGGTTCGGGTCCTGCAGCTGGTAGTGGTCCGAGATCAGCCCCATCGCCGGGATCACCACGTCGGTGGAGAACGCGTTGATCGCCCCCAGCGCCGCCATCAGCGCGACGAAGCCGAAGGACGCGCGCCGCCCGCCGCCGCCCTCGCCGGAGGGCGCGGGATCGGGCATCGCGGTGGGCGTGCGGCCCGCCGGGCGGGGCGGGGGCGCATCCGCGCGGGTCAGGTCTTCGGTCATCGGGGGAAACTCGCGGCGCGGCAGGCGAAAAGAAAGCGCCGCCGCGGGAGGCGCCCGGGCGGCAGGTCGTTCATCAGCATAAACGTCAGGAAGCCGAACGAAAAGCCTTGGTCCGGCATGTCGGCCTCCCGCGGCCCCGCGGCGCGACGCCGGATGCGGGGCGGGTGGGGGTCCGGGGGGGGGGGGGGGGGGGGGGGAACCCCCCGCAATCCGCCCGCCCCCTTCCGAAACCCCGCAATTCAGGCTATCCCGCGCCCATGACCGACATTCTCGACCG
>NZ_JBOCEF010000012.1:0-95105 GCF_050586345.1 Rhodovulum sp. DZ06 | reverse complement strand
CTTGTCGGACAGCTCGTGACGGCGCATGGCGACCTCCTCTTTCGGGAGGTTGAATCAGATCGAGCCCGATTGGGGAATCCTGTTTATGGGGACAGGCCCTAGCCGCGCGCCGCCGCCGTCCGGCGCCCGTCCCCCTGCGGAACCGCCTTCAGGTGCAGCAGCAGGAACAGCCAGATCATCACGCCGACCAGCGTCGCGCCGAGGCTCTGGGTCTCGACATCCGGCGCCCAGCCCAGCAGCGGGCGCGCCAGGAACACCGGCGACTGCAGCAGCCACAGCGTGGCGAGCGCGGCGAGCGCAAGCTCGACCCGGCGGCGCATCCGCCATGCCTCGGCGGTCCAGGCCACCACGCCGGGCCCGGCGAACACGGCGTAATAGACCCAGGAGTTCGGCACGGCGATGTACACGGCGACCATCCACAGCCCCAGGTCCGCCAGTGTCGGCGCGCCCCAGCCGCGCGCCCGGGCGGCGAGCAGGGAGGCCGCGGCCGTCACGCCGAAAAGCGCGAGCGGGATGACGAAGCGGACCACGTCGTAGAGGGCCGAGTCCTGGCCGACCGCCCGCACGACATGCGAGGCGACCGAGTGGTTGTCGGCGCGCGAGATCTCCATCTGGCCCGCCAGGTCGCCGCTTGAAACCGTCGTCCACAGCACCTCGGTCAGCCAGGACAGGTGGATGCCCGACGGCAGGACCGCCAGCGCCCAGCCGAGCGAGAGGAGCGCCCCGAGCCCGAAATACGCAATCCAGCGCACGTTCAGCGCCAGGATCGGCAGGGCCAGCAGGACGACGAAGTAAAGCTTCATCATCACCGCGGCGATGAGCGCCGCGGCCGAGAGCAGCGCGAAGCGCCGGTCGCGCAGCCCCAGCAGGAACAGCGCGCAGCACGCGACGACCAGCACGCTCACCTGGCCGAGCGCGAGCGTCGCCCGCGTGGAATTCGACAGGAGCAGCAGCGCGGTGGCCAGCGGCATCGCCAGGTCGTCGCGCAGCGGCGCGACGCGCCCGATCACGACGCCCCCCAGCCCCGCGGCGGCGACGCTGGCGGCGACCGACAGCGGCATCGCCTGCTCGAAGGTCAGGAACGACAGCGGCCAGAACAGCGCCAGCGCCTCGGGCGGATAGACCCAGAGCGACGAGTGACCGTCGAAGACCTGCCGCTGCGCGGCCAGGAAGCCCTCGCCATACGGAATTTCGCCCAGGTTGAACGCCGCCTGCGCGCCGATCCAGAAGGCGCGCAGGTCCAGGTATTTCGCATCTTGAAAGTGCAGCAGCCAGATCGGCAGAACCACGATGCAAAGCATCGCGCTGACCATGCCCCCCCTGGCTGCAGGCGAGGCAGACCGAAACCAGTCAATTGAAGTCATTAATATTTTTCCGCCATCCGGAGCGCCGAGCCGCCGCGAGACCGCCCGCTTCGCCGAAAACGTGGCGGTCGGCGGCGGGGGGAGTCAACGCGGCATTTCCACGAACGCCGCGCCCCGGGCCCTCGCGCCCCATTGACGGCCCTTAAAACCGCCCCCATAAGCCGATCCCATGACCGAGCTCTCGCACATCCGCAATTTCTCCATCGTGGCCCATATCGACCATGGGAAATCCACGCTCGCAGATCGTCTGATCCAGATGACCGGCACCGTCGCGGAACGCGACATGCAGGACCAGATCCTGGACGCCATGGACATCGAGCGGGAGCGTGGCATCACCATCAAGGCCAACACCGTCCGCATCGAGTACCCGGCGCAGGACGGCGAGACCTACGTGCTGAACCTGATCGACACGCCCGGACACGTGGACTTCGCCTACGAGGTCTCCCGCTCCATGCGCGCGGTCGAGGGCTCGCTGCTGGTCGTCGACGCCTCCCAGGGGGTCGAGGCGCAGACCCTGGCCAACGTCTACACCGCGATGGAGGCCGATCACGAGATCGTCCCCGTCCTAAACAAGGTCGACCTGCCCGCCGCCGAGCCCGAGCGGATCAAGGAGCAGATCGAGGACGTCATCGGCATCGAGGCGACCGACGCGGTGCTGATCTCGGCCAAGACCGGCCTCGGCATCCCCGACGTGCTCGAAGCCATCGTCAAGCGCCTGCCCGCCCCCACCGGCGACCGGGACGCGCCGCTGAAGGCGATGCTGGTCGACAGCTGGTATGACAGCTATCTCGGCGTCGTCGTGCTGATCCGCGTCATGGACGGCGTCATCCGCAAGGGCGACAACATCCGCATGATGCAGACCGGCGCCAAATACGGCATCGACAAGCTCGCCGTCCTCAAGCCCAAGATGGTCGACATCAAGGAGCTCGGCCCGGGCGAGCTCGGCATCTTCACGGCCTCGATCAAGCAGGTGCGCGACACGAAAGTGGGCGACACCATCACCCACGACAAGAAGCCCTGCGACAAGCCGCTGCCGGGCTTCAAGCCGTCCGTGCCGGTGGTGTTCTGCGGCCTCTTCCCGGTCGACGCCAACGATTTCGAGGACATGCGCGACGCGATGGAGAAGCTGGCGCTCAACGACGCCTCCTTCACCTTCGAGATGGAGACCTCCGCCGCCCTCGGCTTCGGCTTCCGCTGCGGCTTCCTCGGCCTCCTGCATCTCGAGGTCGTGCGCGACCGGCTCGAGCGCGAGTACGACATCGACCTGATCACCACGGCGCCCTCGGTGGTCTACCACATCCACCTGCGCAACGGCGACATGGTGGAGCTGCACAACCCCGCCGACTATCCCGACCCCGCGACCATCGACAAGGTCGAGGAGCCGCGGATCAAGGCCACCATCATGGTGCCCGACGAATACCTGGGCGACGTGCTGAAGCTGTGCCAGGAGCGGCGCGGCATCCAGCTCGACCTCACCTATGCCGGCGCCCGCGCCATGGCCGTGTACGACCTGCCGCTGAACGAGGTGGTGTTCGACTTCTACGACCGCCTCAAGTCCGTCACCAAGGGCTACGCCTCCTTCGACTACCAGATGGAAGGGTATCGCGAGGACAACCTCGTGAAGATGTCCATCCTGGTGAATGACGAACCGGTGGACGCCCTGTCGATGATGGTCCACCGCGACCGCGCCGAGATGCGCGGCCGCGCGATGTGCGAGAAGCTCAAGGACCTGATCCCGCGGCACATGTTCAAGATCCCGATCCAGGCGGCCATCGGCGGCCGGGTCATCGCGCGCGAGACGCTGTCCGCCATGCGCAAGGACGTGACCGCCAAGTGCTATGGCGGCGACGCCACCCGCAAGCGCAAGCTGCTGGACAAGCAGAAGGCGGGCAAGAAGAAGATGCGCCAGTTCGGCAAGGTGGAGATCCCGCAATCGGCCTTCATCAACGCGCTGAAGATGGACGGCTGAGGGCCGGGGCCGCGGCGCCCCTGCCCCGCGGGTTTTCCCGGTCTTTACGTCAAATTAACCAGAACCCTCCGAGCGTCGGGAAAACGCTCGGAGGGTTCTTGCTATGCGGATGATGGTTTTTGCGGCGGTCCTGGCCGCGCTTGGCGCCTGTTCCTCGCCGTCGCTGCGGTTCGTGGGGGTGGAGCCGGTGACGGTGGAGGTCGAGGGGTGGAGCATCGACGTCTACGCCGATGACGGCGCGGCGGAGGCGATCCGCATGACGGTCGACTGGGACCAGACCCCGGCCCTGATGCGCGAGCGGGGGATTATTGCCGTGGAGCGGGCGACGGGGTGGGTGGTTGACCGGCGGACGGTGAAGGGGGATGGGAATATTGTGAGGATGAGACTCACAAGTCAACCTTACACCCAATAAAACCTAAGAGAAACTTGCCGCCACTCTCGCCAGGCTTGAAGTAAATTCTGACACAGCGATCCGGTGATACACCATCACTGGGCTTGGTATGAAGCTCAAATTTCTCTGACACCCCGCCACACCAGAAGGAATACAGATTTGACTTCTTAGTCTCAGACTCGCCGGAAGCTTCAACATTACGCTCCCTCAGCCAGATAACGATACCCTTCCCGAGCGCACCGCCAGATTTTGCGTACTCTTGAGCAAGATCACGCAAAGTCATCAAATGGTGCAGCACCTTCCCGGGTGGCCCCGCCTCGGCCCACACCTTTGAGACTGTGTCCTCAAGTCGATCAGGAAAAATCAACCAATCACTAGCGAGTCGTTGTGCACGGGAAACAGCCTCACTGAAAGACTGGGGTTCACCTTCATCCTCTTCCAATTCATCCAGATCCACTCCCCCACCAGAGGCGGAGTGACTGCTGAGCGCTTGTACGAGCGCTCGATTATTTTCGCGGAGCGTCCCCACTTCAGCGGTCAACGAAGCGAGTTCCTCATCGCGCTCGGCAAGCTTTTCCTTAAGTTTCTCAATCTGCTTGTCGCTGTGCTTCTGGATAGCACTCAGATCGTCTGCCGCAATCGCCATACGCGCGGCGGCCTCAGCGTCCGCAACGAACTGCTCAAATACTGGGCTCTCGTGCCGAAACGCGGACGCATCGAGCAGCTCTCGACCTAACTCCTTCGCTATCCACAGTTTGCGCGTATCGGTCGTTCGAGTTAAGGCGTTCTCGATTTGAAATGCTGGCCAAAGAGGATGCGCCCTAAAGCGCCCCACACCTACGTTGCCCGGCCAATAGATTCGGATTCCACCGTGGAAGCAGGACCACTGCTGACCGAGCTCATCCGTGATAGCCCATGAGACGGCTTCATCAATCTCGCAGAAAATCGCTAAGCCGCAGAACTGGCTCCGCAGATAGCTCGCAAGGCCTGAATTATCAGGAAACTCATCATTGCGTGAAATGCAAACCACGGGAAGGGTTCGATCGGGTGACTTAAGCATATCAATGAATGCTTGAGAAGCGCTCCCATCAAAACTCAGGAACCTAGGCAAAATCTCCCTAAAGCCGCTACCTTCAGAAGCATACAGTCCGTCAGGCTTACCCGATACGAAACTGCGAAGAAACTTGGGGGCGGTCAGATGCACATCTCTGTGTGACGCTCCAAATTCCATTGCACCCAAGAAGATCTTTATGCGCACTGCCAGCAAGTCAGGCAGCTTCACCGCATTCGCCGCAACCCTTAGTCGTTGCCCAGCGGGCAATGTCTCCCGCACGTCTAAATCAAAAGCAGTCGAACTACCCGCATCCAATTCCTCGAAATCAATAGATACATCACCTGCGGCGTAGGACTTTTTTTCATAACCAATCCCACTATCCCGATAGGATTTCGAGACCCAATTGAGGGCACAGTCCTTAAAGCGCTCGAACTCCCCTTCAACACCTGTACTTTCAAACAGTTGAAACTTTGCCGCAGTCCGCATAGCACACCTCCACTTTGGCGACCCCTCGAGGACTCGAACCCCGAACCTGCTGATTAGAAGTCAGCTGCTCTATCCAGTTGAGCTAAGGGGCCGCACTGCCGACCAGATACGCCGCAAGGGGCGCGGGGGTCAATCCTCCGCGGCCCCGCCCGCGGGCCCATCCGCCGCGCCCGCCGCCGCAGGGCCGGAAGGGGCGCCCGCAGCGGCGCCCTCCGCCCCGCCCGCAGCGGCGCCCACCGCCCCGCCCGAACCGGCGCCCGGCACGCCGCCCGGCCCCGCCCCCGCGAACCGCGCCAGCGCGCCCGAGGGGCGCCCGCCCGAGACCGCCTCGCCGCCGACCTCCAGCCAGGCATGGGCCTCGAGGCCCCCGCCCACCCGCTGCACGCCAAGGCGGAAGGCGCTCTCCACCCCCGCGCGCTCGAGCCAGAATTTCGCCGCCAGCGCCTGCACCACGCAATCCGCGCGCCAGGGAACGCGCTTGCCCGCCGCCTCCAGCGCCCAGCGCATCACCGCGGGGGCGGGCGCGGACCCCGCGGCCCGCACCGCCCCGCCGCCCGCCTGCAACCGCGCGAAGCTCTCCGCCGCCGAATGCCGCGCATGCCAGGCCCGCGCGCGGGCCAGCCACCAGACCGCCGCGGCCAGCGCCCGCCGCTTCTCCGGCCCCAGCCGCGCGAGGCGCCCGATCACGTGCGCCCCGCCGCCGCCATCCGGCCCCAGAGGCCGCCGCCGGTCATCCCCTCGCGCGGGCCGTCCTCGACCAGCCGCCCGGCCTCCAGCGCCGCCACCCGGTCGACCCAGGCGATCGAGGACAGCCGGTGCGCGATCACCAGCATCGTCATCCCCCCGCGCAGGGCCGCAAGGCGGTCGCAGATCGCCGCCTCGTCCACGGGGTTGAGGGCCGAGGTCGCCTCGTCCAGCACCAGCACCCGGGGCCGCTGCGCCAGCGCGCGCGCAAGGCAGAGGCGCTGGCGCTGGCCCGCCGACAACCCGTCGCCCCGCTCTCCGATCTTCGCGGACAGCCCCCCCATGGCGCGCACCTGGTCGGCGAACCCGGCGACGTCCAGGGCGTCCCACATGGCGTCCTCGGGCGTCGGGACGCCCAGCGACAGGTTCTCGGCCACCGTATCGGGGATCAGCAGATCGTCGCGCGAGGCATAGGCGACCCCGGCGCGGAAACTGGCCATCGTCTCGGGCGTCAGCGGCGCGCCATCCACCAGCACGCGCCCTGCCTCGGAGGTCAGCAGGCCGGAGAGGAGGTCCGCCAGCGTGGTCTTGCCCGCACCCGAGAGACCGATCAGCCCCACCGCCTGCCCGGCGGGAAGGGTCAGGGTGACGTCGCGCACCGCCGGCGCCTCGGCGCCCGGCCAGGTGAAGGAGACGCCCTCGGCCCGGATCTCGGGCGCCGCCGCGGGCGGGGCGCCCCGGGGCGCAGGCTCGGCGGCGGCGGCATACCCGGCGCGCTGGTCCTCGAACGCCTCCCACGCGGCGGCGGCGGAGATGATGCGCTGGAGCGTGGCATGGGCGTCGAAGAGGCGCGGCAGGAGGCGCAGGAACAGCAGCACGATCAGCGCCGCGTCCTCCATCGCCAGGTCCCGCGCGGCGCCGATCAGCAGCACGGCGGCGAGGCCGATGGCGGCGCCCGACTGGCGCACGAGGGCCGAGCGGCGCTCGACCATCTGCAGCTCCCGCGCCGCCTCGGCCTGGGCGGCGGAGGCGCGCCCGAAGGCCCCCGCCCCGCCGCCGCGGGCGCGCTGGAACCGGTCGGGCTTGAGGTTGTCGAGATAGCGCCCGACCTGGTCGTAGAGGCCCTGCGCGGCGGTGAAGGCTTCGCGCGAGCGGCGGGCGATGCGGCGGTCGAACCAGAGCATGGGGATGCCGATCAGCGCCGCGGTCAGCGCCACCAGCCCCACCAGCGCGGCGTCCACCGACAGCGCCAGCGCCCCCGCCAGCGCGGCCGAGGCGGCGGCGAGGGCGAGGCGCAGGGTCAGGTCGGCCCCGGCCGAGAGGCGCACGGGGGCGGAGGACAGCGCGTGGTGCAGCTTCGCCCGCGTGCCCCCGGTGGCGATGCCCCAGCGGGCGCGGGACGCCGCCTCGAACAACCCCATGCGCAACCCGTGAAGGCGGGCGGTGGAGAGGCGCGTGGTGGCCGCCCCGTAGGCGTAGGAGAGGACCGCGCGGGCCAGCAGCGCCGCCGCCAGCAGCGCCGCGGCCGGGCCGGGGCCGGAGGCGGCCTGCGAGAGAAGCCCGGCCATCCAGGCGAAGGGCCCGGCGCCGCCCGCCCCGCCGAGCACGGCGCCGATGGCGAGGAGCGCGGCCGCCTCGGCCGCCGTCAGCAGCGCCAGCAGCCCCGCCGCCCGCAGCGCAGCACGCGGATCGGCGGCCAGCGAGGCGGCCATGAAGCGCAGCGCGGATTTCATGCGCGCCCCCCGGGGACCGCCCGGGACCCGGCGGGGGATGAACGGCGGGTGCAGGGTCCCGCGCCCGAACCGCCCGGGAGACGGGGCCGCCGCGCGGCACGGCTGAGCGGTCGGTTCATCGCCCCGCGGGGGGCGCCGCCGTCGCCGCGCCTCGGGTCGCGCGCGCCCGGCCGGGCCGCGGCGGGTCCGGCCCCGGCCATGACGAAAACCGCCGCCCGGGCCCGGACGGCGGTTTTCATTTCCTGTACGGCAACGTCTCGGCGCCGGGGAAGTGGGACGCCCATAGCTTGCACGCGGCGCTGACGGGTCAGGCGCCCGAGCAGAGCACCGGTTCGTCCAGCTCGTAGTTGCAGTCGTCACCGGGGATCGACCGGTTGCCGTTGCCTTTCGTGGCCGACTTCGCGTCGACCGTCTGGATGATCGGCTTGCGCCAGACCTTCTTGCTCATAATGGAGCCCCTTTCCATGAACACACCCTTGCCGAAACATAGCAGCGCCCCCCGGGGGTTCAAAGGGCAATATGCGGCGATGCCGAAAATCATGCACGCGGCGCTGCAACACGGGGGGGTGCGTGTCATTCACGCCGCAATCGCGCCCGCGCGCTTGAGTCAAATCGTCGTTTCAGCCCGCAACAGCCCGAGGCGCTCCGATTCTTCGCCCAGCGCGCGGGCGATGTCCCGCCGCCGCTCGCCCTCGAGTTGCGGCGCCGATTCGTCAGACGACGCCCAGAGCGCGGCCAGCTCCCCCGCCCCGGCGCCGCCCGCCCGCGCCGCCGCGCCGGGCCCGCGCAGCGCGAAGCGGGCCGCCGGCGACAGCGCCACGCCGCCGCCGAGCCGGGCCGAGACCCGCCAGGGCCCCGCGTCCAGCGCGTCGAGCGCGGCGTTGGCGCGGGCGCAGGCGGGGGCGATCCGGTCCGCGGCCTCCTTATCCGGCGCCGCGGCGGCCAGCCCCTGCCCGACCAGCGCCGCAAGTTGCTGGCGCAGCGCGGCGCGCGGCCGGTCCAGCGCGGCGGCGAGGTCGGCGAGGGGGCGCGGCGTCGCCTCGGACAGGGCCGAGAGGAGGGGGGCGTAGACTTCCTCGGCCATCGCGTGGGGGCCGAGGAAGCCGGTCAGCGGCGCCGCCAGCGCGTCCTCGACCGGCCCGAGGCGCAGGAACAGCGGCCCCGGCCCGTCCGGGTCCGCCCCCTTCCCGGGCGCGCGGCGCAGCAACAGGTCGGCGCGCGCGGCGCGGCGGGTCAGCATGTCCTCGGCCTCGGCGCGCAGGAACGGATCGGCCCCCGCCCCGACCGCGCCCCCCGCCCCGCCCGCGGCCCCCGCCCCGACCGCGGCCCGCTGCGCCTCGGACAAATCGAGCCCCTCGGCCAGGCGCGTCGGGTCGGCGGGGGCGAGGTCCCGGATCCCCGCCGGGCGCAGGCGGGCGGCCAGCGCGCCGAGGGTCTCGGGCATGTACTCCGCCTCGAACCACGTCTCGGCCGCGCGCAGCGGCGGCAGGGCGCGGATCTCGTCGAGGCGCGAGAGGTAGGAGGCATGGGCCCGCAGCAGCGTGTGCGCCTGCGGCAGCAGCGCCGACAGGTCGGCCAGCGCCGCCTGCGCCCGCGCCGCCCGCGGCAGGTCCGGGTCGGCGCGCAGCCAGGCGAGGCGCGCCAGGCGGCGCAGCGGCGCGTCCTCGAGCCCGCCGGGCCAGGCGGCATGGGCGAGGAACAGCGCCCCGCCGCGGCGCAGGCGGGCGCCGAGAAGGGCGGCGATGTGGGCGCGGTCGGCCCCGGGCAGGCCGGACCAGCCCTCGGCCATCACCGCAAGCTCCACGTCCGGCAGGTCGAGCGCGGCCCAGCGCGCGAAGGGCGCGTGGTGGACCGCCCCCGGCAGGTCCGCGGCGCGCAGCAGGGCCGCGGCGCTTTCCGCGGCGGGGCCGAAGGGTTCGAGCACGGTGACCGCGACCCCGGCGGCGGCGAGGATCGCCGCGCTTTCCCCCGCGCCGCAGCCCAGCAGCAGCGCGCGCAGCGGCCGCCCCGGGGGCGCCAGCCCGGCCCGCCCCGACAGCGCCAGCGCCGCGTCGATGCGCAGCGGTTCGGCCAGCGGCTGGTGCAGGGCGCGGGCGCGCAGCTCGGGCCCCGCCGGGGCGAGGGCGCGAACGGGACCGGCGGAGGAGGCGGGGGGGCGGCCGGAGGAAGACCCGGCGGAGGGCCCGGCGGAGGGCCCGGCGGAGGGCCCGGGCGCGGCGGGCGCGGCGCCGTTGCGCGAGGTCTCGGACATGGCGGGGCCTTTCCGCGGTTGATCCCTTCCCCGCTGATAGGCAAGTTCCGGCCCCGGGGCAACGCGGCGCCGTGCCGGCCCCCCGCGCCCCGACCGGGCGCGCGGCCGGCGCGCGGCAGGCGAGGGACGCGGAAATGGCGACGCAGCGGAACGGCAGCAGATGACGGCGCGCATCCCCGCGGGCCGCTTCCCCTCGGCGCGTCCCGCCGCGCCCGCGGACCGCGTGGGCGGCGCCCCCCCGTACCCCGCCGCGGCGGCGGCCCCTGCGCCCGATGCCGCCGCCGCCCCGGACGCCGCCCCCGGCGCCGCCCCCGCCGCGCCGGTCCTTCTCGACATGCACGGGCTGATCCATGACAGCGCCTGGCCGGTCCCCGGCGCCCATCCCGCGCCGCCGGACGCGGCGGCCGAGGTGACCGCGCGCCCCGGCCCCGTCGCCCCGCCCCCGGCCGAGGCGCCGCGCTTCGACGACGCGCGGCTCGTCGCGCCCTCCCGCGTCATCATCACCGGGCGCGGGCTGCGCATGGCGGTCGAGGACGGCGCGCGCGTCACCCTCGACGCCCCCGACGCGCCGGAGGACCTGCGCCGCCTGCTGATCGGTTACAGCGCGGGCACGGTGCTGCTGCTCCAGCGCGGGCGGATGCCGCTGCATGCCGCCGCCGCGGCGGGGCCCTCCGGCGCCGTGCTGCTGCTGGGCGAGAGCGGGGCGGGCAAGTCCACCCTCGCCGCCATGCTGGGCGCGCGCGGGCTATCGCTGGTGGGCGACGACATGATCGCGGTCTCGGTCGGCGCCGCGGACGGGGTCGAGGGGGCCGCGGTGGAACGCTCGCTGCGCACGGCCAAGCTCTGGTCCGACAGCGAAGCGGGGCTCGCGGATGCGGGGGCGCGCGGCGCCCGGCCGGGGATCGAGAAATCGGTGCTGACCTGGGCGGCCGAGATGCCGGGCGTGCCGTTCCCGGCGCCCCTGCGGGCGGTTGTGCATCTCGGCTGGCTGCACCCGGAAACGGCGCGCCCGCGGCTCTCGCGCCTCGCGCCCTTCGGTGCGGTGCCGCTGCTGACCGGCGCCGTGGCGCGCCGCCCGCTGGCCGAGGCGATGGGCCTTGCGCCCGGCTTCATGGCCCGCGCCGCGCAGATCGCCGGCGCCGTGCCCTGCTACCGGCTGCTGCGCCCGCGCGCCTTCGCCGCGACCGAGGAGACGCTGGACCTCGTGGCCGGGCTGGTGCACTCCGGTGGCGATTGATCGCCTGCCCCTTCTCGCCGCGGAGCCCATTGCATGACCGACCCCGACGCCCCCCTGTTCCGTCGCCGCCCCGGGGCCATGGAGGCGCGCCTCGGCCCCGAGGAGCTGGTGCTGCTGGGCCCGGACGGGTCGCGTTACGTCGGCCTCGACGCGGTGGCCGCGGACGTGTGGGCGGCGCTGGAGCAGCCGCGGACCCTCGCCCAGGTCGCCGAGGCGCTGGCCGAGAGCTATGACGCGGCGCCCGAGCGGATCGCGGGCGACATCGCCGAGATGCTGGAGGTGCTGGAGGCCGAGGGCCTGGTCGAGCGCGGCGGCGCCTGAGCATGGCGGCGCGGTGAGCGGGGGCGTGCAGATCGGCCCGGATGTCGGCCCCGTGTTCTTCGGCGCCTTCGCCCCCGGCGCGGCGCCGGACGCCCCCGCCGCGCTGCGCGCCGCCATGGGCGCGGCGGTCCCGGACGGGGCGTGGACGGGCGAGGACCTGACCGCCCCCGGCCTCGCCGCCGCCCTGCGCTGGCCGGGCGCCGTGGACGCCCCCGCCCCGCTCCGCGCGCGGATCGCGAAGGACGGCGACGCGCTGTGCTTCGGCCTTGTCGAGCTGATCCGACGCCCCGACGCCGCGGTGGATGCGCTGGCCGCGGCGGGCGCGGACCGGCTGCCCGACATCGCCGCGCTCGGCGATGACCCCGACCCGCGGATCGAGGGGCGCTGGGCCACCGCTCGCTACGCCCCCGCCGCGCCGGGGCGCCCCGCGCGGCTGACCCTGCTGCGCGACCCGTTCGGGCGCCTGCCGCTCTGGACCGCCGCGGGGCCGGGGGGCGCGCTGCTCTTCGCCTCGCACCCCGCCGCGCTGCTGGCCGCGCCGGGGGTGTCGCGGGCGCCGGACCTCGTGTCGCTGGCGCTGATGCTGACCTTCCGGGACTGCGGGCCGGGCCATTCCCCGTTCGAAGGCGTGAAGGAGGTTCCCCGCGGCGCGCGCCTCGTGGCCGAGGGGCCCGCGCGGCGCATCCTTCCCGCCGCGCCGCTGCGCCCGGACCCGGCGGTGGCCGCCCTGTCCCCGGATGACGCGCTTCAGGCGCTGCACGCCCGCGGCCGCGCCGCCGTCGCGGGGCGCATCGCGCTGGCCGAGGCGACGGGGCGGGCGCCCGCGATCCAGCTCTCGGGCGGGCTCGACAGCGCGCTGATCGCGCTCTGGAGCGAGGGCCGCGGCCCCCTGCCCGCCTTCGCCGCCGTCCCCGCGCCGATGGAAGGGGATGATTACAACGCCGGCGCCGAGGCCGCGGCCCGGGCGGCGGTGACGCGCGCGCTGGGGTTGGAGCTGACCGAGATCGGGCCGGAGGGCGCCGATTTCCTCGCGGGCGCGCAGCACCACATGGACCGCGCCGCCATGCCCTGCCCCGACCCGGCGGGCTTCGCAGGCCTGCACGTCGCGCGGCGGATGGAGGAGGCCGGGATCGGCGCCGCGCTCAACGGCATGGGCGGGGATTTCTGCCTGTCCTCGCACGCCCGCCCGACGCTGGCGGAGTGGTTCGCCGCGGGAGGCCCCCGCGCCATGGCGGAGGAGATCGCGGCGCGCCGGGCCCGCGGCGGCCGCCTGCGCAACATCCTGATCGGCGACCTGGTGAAGCCCTCGGCCGCTTTCGCCGCCTGGATGCGTCTGCGGCCCGGGGACCCGGACGCGGAGCTGGCGGCGGGCATGGCGCGCTCCCCCGCGCTGGCCGCGCGGATGGCCGAGGCGGGGCGCGCCTGGCGGCGGCGTCGCCTCTGGTCCATGGCGGCGGAGGAGGCGGCGGAGCTGGGGCGCCTCCCGGCCTGGACAGTGCAGGACCTGGCGCCTTTGCCCGGGGGAGGCCGCATGGGGCGAATGACGCCGCTGCTGGACCTCGACCTGCTGCGCGCGGTGCTGGCGATGCCACCGGAGCTGCGCCTGTTCCCGGCGGAAGGCGAGCCGGGGGGCCGCACCCGCGGCCTCGCCCGCCGCCTGCTGGCCGGGCGCCTGCCGCAGGTGGCCGCGCGGCCCGACAAGGCGCCGTTCCAGCCCGACTACGCCCGCCTTCAGGCCGCCGCCATCCCGCGGATCCGCGCGGAGGGCCGCGCCTTCCGCACCCATCCCGCCTGGGCCGAAATCGTCGACGCCGCCCGCTGGGACGCCGCGCTGGACGCCGCCGAAAAGGGCGGGGTGCGCGAGGGGATCGCGCTGTCGAACAAGGTGATGATGCCGTATTTCATCGGCTGGTGGCTGCTGCGGATCGGGGGCTGAGCCGCCCCGCCCCCACGGCGCCTACAGCGCCCGCCGCGCCCGCAAGGCCGCCGAGATCGTCCCGTCGTCGAGGAAGTCCAGCTCTCCCCCCACCGGCACGCCCTGCGCCAGCGTGGTGACCTCGGCCCCCGCGTCGCGCAGGTGGTCGGCGACGACATGCGCCGTGGTCTGCCCGTCCACCGTGGCCGGAAGCGCCAGGATCGCCTCGCGCACCCCATCCGCCTGCACCCGCGCGGCGAGGGCGGGGATCCCGAGATCCTCCGGCCCCACCCCGTCGAGCGCCGAGAGCAGCCCGCCGAGGACATGGTAGCGGCCGCGGAAGGCGCCGCCCCGCTCCATCGCCCAGAGATCGGCGACATCCGCCACCACGCAGACCAGCGCGCCGTCGCGGCGCGGGTCGGCGCAGATGCTGCACACCGGGGCGGCCGAGATGTTCCCGCAGGTCTCGCAGGGGCGGATGGTGGCGGCGGCCTCGGCGAAGGCCTCGGCCAGCGGGGCCAGCAGCGTCTCGCGGTTGCGCGCAAGGTGCAGCGCGGCGCGGCGGGCCGAGCGCGGCCCCAGCCCCGGCAGCCGCGCCATCAGCGCGATCAGGGCGTCGAGGCCCGAGGGGCCGCCATTGCCCGCCCCGCCATTGCCGCCGCGCCCGCCATCGCCTGTTCCGGTGGGCTGTCCTGCGCTCATCTCACCCGCCTCCCGGACCGTGGCCCGCGTTCCCGTTTCGTACGCGACACGGTGGGGCGCGCCGCGTCCCCGGTCAAGCCCGCCCGGTTCACGCCCGTCACCGCAGGTTGATGCGCAGCGCCGCCGCCGCCGCGATCGGCCCGACGGCGCAGGAGAGCAGCGTGACGGCCCCGAGGAACAAGAGCGCCGGCCCCGGCGGCTGGCCCATCGCCGCGTCGTCCACCGCCCGCGCGCCGAAGATCAGCGTGGGCACGTAAAGCGGCAGCACCAGCACCGAGAGCAGCAGCCCCCCCCGCCGCACGCCCACCGTCAGCGCGGCGCCCACCGCCCCGGTCAGCGACAGCGCGGGCGCGCCGATCAGCAGGCTCAGGACCAGCGTCACGAACCCCTCCTGCGGCAGGTGCAGCGTCAGCGCCAGCACCGGCGCCGCGGCGGCCAGCGGCAGGCCGGTGGCGATGAAATGCGCGAGGGACTTGGCGATCACCACCGCCTCCAGCGGCAGCGGCGACAGCGCGATCTGGTCGAGCGAGCCGTCTTCAAGGTCCGCCTGGAACAGCCGGTCGAGCGACAGAAGGCAAGCCAGCAGCGCCGCCACCCAGATCACCCCGGGGGCCGAGCGCGAGAGGATGTCGCCCTCGGGCCCCACGCCCAGCGGGGTCATCAGCACGGCGACGAGGAAGAAGCCGAGGCCCAGCAGCCCGCCGCCGCCGATGCGGAAGGCGAGGCGCAGGTCGCGCAGCACCAGGGACAGGAACGCGGCCATCTCACCACTCTCCCGACAGGAAGGGATCGTCGAGCGCGGGCTTGCCCGGCGCGGGCGGCGCCCCGGCGGCCGGGCCCGCCCCCCCCGGCGCGGCGCCGGAGGCGGCGGCCCCGGTGGTGCGGGAGTTGCCGAAGCGGCCCATGTCCACCACCTGCGCCTCGCCGAGGCCGAGGTCGATATGCGTCGCCGCCACCGCCATGCCGCCGCCCTCCACATGCGCGCGCACGATGCGGGCGAACATCGCCGCGGATTCGGCGTCGAGCGACACCGTCGGTTCGTCCAGGAGCCAGAGCGGGCGGTCCATCACCAAGAGCCGCGCCAGCCCCAGCCGCCGCTTCTGCCCGGCGGAACAATACGCCGCCGGGTCGTCGGCAAGCGGCGCCAGCCGCATCGCCTCGAGCGCCGTCTGCGCCCGGTCGGGGCCGGTCCCGTGCAGGCGCGCGAGCCAGTCGAGATTCTCCCGCACCGTCAGCGCCGGTTTGACGGCATCGAGGTGGCCGGCAAGCGCCACGCTCTCGCGCCAGGTCTCGCCGTCCTTCGCAAGATCCACCGGGGCGCCGTCGCCGCGGTCGAGGCGCGCCCGCCCCCCGGCGATCGGGACCATGCCCGCCAGCACCCGGATCAGCGAGGATTTGCCCGACCCGTTCGGCCCGCGCAGCAGCGCGATCTCTCCGCTGCGCAGGCTGAACGCGGCGCCGGAGAAGACGAGGCGGCCCGCGCGGCGGCAGGCGAGGTCATGAACGGTAAGCTCCATGGCCGTGTTCTTAGCCGCGAGGGGGCCGCGAAGGAAGCGGCGGCGCGCCGCGGGGGGCGGCAGGGCGCGTCGGCGGCGGGCGCGGCCAGGCGGGCGCGGCGCGGAGCGGGCGCGCGACGCCAGGGGTGGGCGCGCCGGAGGGAATGCCGGGAGGGGGAATGCCGCGATGCGCAGGGCGGGGGCGCCCGGGATGGGCGCCGTTGGACGGCCGAGGCCAGGCGCCGGGCCCCGGGCGCGGGATGGCGGCACGGCGCCGCCGCGCCTGCATCCCGGCGCGCCCCGGCCGGGACGACGCCTGCCCCCCTCGGCGCCGCCCCGCCCCTCGGCCTGCAGACCTGCGCCCTGCCCGGCCCTGCCCGGCCCCAGCCCCAGCCCCCGGCCCCCGCCCGCGCGTCCCCGCCCTGCCCGGCCGCCGCCGAAAAACCCCGCCAAGGCGCCCCCCCGGGGGTTGACCGCGCCCCGGTTCCGCATACCTCGGAATGCAGAACCATTGCGTGGACAGGCTCCGCCGCACAGGACCCGCCCGCGCCCAGCCGAGAGGCGACGCGCCGTCAGCCGCGCGCCCCTCCCCAGAACAGGGAGAGCCACCATGCCCATCCAGGTCGGAACCGACGCCGCCGGGACCCGCCGCACCCTCAAGGTCGGGGACCAGTCCATCGCCTATTACTCGATCAAGGCCGCCGAGGAGGCGGGGCTGGGGGATTTCTCGAGACTCCCCGCCGCCCTCAAGGTGGTGCTCGAGAACATGCTGCGCTTCGAGGACGGCAAGACCGTCACCCTCGATGACGTCAAGGCGTTCTCGGACTGGGCGAAGGCCGGCGGCAAGGGCGACCGGGAGCTGGCCTACCGCCCCGCGCGCGTGCTGATGCAGGACTTCACCGGCGTGCCCGCGGTGGTGGACCTCGCCGCCATGCGCGACGGGATCGTCGGCCTCGGGGGCGATGCGCAGAAGATCAACCCGCTGGCGCCCGTCGACCTCGTGATCGACCACTCGGTGATGATCGACGAATTCGGCAACCCGCGCGCCTTCCAGATGAACGTGGACCGTGAATACGAGCGGAACATGGAACGCTACGTGTTCCTCAAGTGGGGCCAGAAGGCGTTCGACAACTTCCGTGTCGTCCCGCCGGGCACCGGCATCTGCCACCAGGTGAACCTCGAATACCTCGCCCAGACGGTCTGGACCGACAAGGATCAGAACGGGGAAGAGGTCGCCTATCCCGACACCCTCGTCGGCACCGATTCTCACACCACCATGGTCAACGGCGCCGCCGTGCTCGGCTGGGGCGTGGGCGGGATCGAGGCCGAGGCCGCGATGCTCGGCCAGCCGATCTCGATGCTGATCCCCGAGGTCGTGGGCTTCAAGCTGACCGGCGAGATGATGGAAGGGACCACCGGCACCGACCTGGTGCTGAAGGTGGTCGAGATGCTGCGCGCCCACGGCGTGGTCGGCAAGTTCGTGGAGTTCTACGGCCCCGGCCTCGACAACCTGCCGCTGGCCCAGCGCGCGACCATCGCCAACATGGCGCCCGAATACGGCGCCACCTGCGGCTTCTTCCCGATCGACGGTGAGACGCTGCGCTACCTGACCCAGACCGGCCGCGACAAGGACCGCGTCGCGCTGGTCGAGGCCTATGCGAAGGAGAACGGCTTCTGGCGCGGCCCGGATTACGACCCGGTCTATTCCTCGACGCTCGAGCTCGACATGGGGACCATCGTCCCCGCCATCTCGGGCCCCAAGCGCCCGCAGGACTACATCGCCCTCGACAAGGCCGCGCCCGCGTTCGGCGAGTTCATCAAGGGCATCCGCGAAGGCCAGGACGTGCCCGCCAAGGACGAGGTGCGCTGGGAGGGCGAGGGCGGCGCGCCCGAGCCGACCGACATCCCCGGCGACGAGGGGCGGCACAAGCGCGGCTACGTCTCGACCGAGGACGGGGCCTACCAGCTCCATGACGGCTCCATCGTCATCGCCTCGATCACCTCCTGCACCAACACCTCCAACCCCTACGTGATGATCGGCGCGGGGCTGGTGGCGAAGAAGGCGCGCGAGAAGGGTCTGACCCGGAAACCCTGGGTGAAGACCTCGCTCGCCCCCGGCTCCCAGGTCGTGTCGGAATACCTCGAAGCGGCGGGGCTGCAGGAGGATCTGGACGCCATCGGCTTCAACCTCGTGGGCTATGGCTGCACCACCTGCATCGGCAACTCGGGCCCGCTGGAGGCGCCGATCTCGAAGGCGATCAACGATTACGACCTGGTGGGGGTCTCGGTCCTCTCGGGCAACCGCAACTTCGAGGGGCGGATCAGCCCCGACGTGCGCGCCAACTACCTCGCCTCGCCGCCGCTGGTGGTGGCCTATGCGCTGGTGGGCGACATGAACGTGGACATCGCCAACGACCCGCTGGGGACGGACCCGGACGGAAACCCCGTCTACCTCAAGGACATCTGGCCGACGAACGCCGAGATCGCCGAGCTGGTCGAGAAGACCGTGACCCGCGAGGCGTTCCAGGCCAAGTACGCCGACGTGTTCAAGGGCGATGAGAAGTGGCAGGGCGTCGAGACCACGGACAGCGAGACCTATGACTGGCCGCCGGAGTCGACCTACATCCAGAACCCGCCCTATTTCCAGGGCATGGGGCCGGAGCCGGGCGTGATCTCGGACATCGAGGGCGCGCGGGTGCTGGCGGTGCTCGGGGACATGGTGACGACGGACCACATCTCTCCGGCCGGGTCCTTCAAACCCGACACCCCGGCGGGCAAGTACCTGACCGAGCGGGGCGTGGCCCAGCGCGACTTCAACTCCTACGGCTCGCGCCGCGGCAACCACGAGGTGATGATGCGCGGCACCTTCGCCAATATCCGCATCCGCAACGAGATGCTGGACGGCGTGGAGGGCGGCTTCACCAAGGGCCCGGATGGCGAACAGACCACCATCTTCGACGCCGCCATGGCGCACCAGGAGGCGGGGACGCCGCTGGTGATCTTCGGCGGCGAGCAGTACGGCGCGGGCTCGTCCCGAGACTGGGCGGCCAAGGGCACCAACCTTCTGGGCGTCAAGGCGGTGATCGCCGAGAGCTTCGAGCGCATCCACCGCTCCAACCTCGTCGGCATGGGCGTGATCCCGTTCGAGTTCACCAACGGCGACACGCGCAAGACGCTGGGCCTGACCGGTGAGGAAACGGTGAGCATCTCGGGCCTCTCGGGGGACCTGAAGCCGCGCTCGGTGGTGAAGGCGAAGATCGAGTCCCCCGACGGCACGGTGCGGGAGATCGACCTGCTGTGCCGGATCGATACGGGGATCGAGATCGAGTATATCGAGCATGGCGGCGTGCTGCACTACGTGCTGCGCAACCTCGCCAAGGGCTGATCCTGGCCTGGTCCTTCGGGGGCCGGCAGGCATTGGGGGCCGCGGCGGATGCCGCGGCCCCTTTCGCGTTGCGCGGGGGGCCGCGCCCGCCCCAGACCGTTGCAGATCTCTACTTTCATGGTGGACCAGGCCAAGCTTTCGAGCCTACACTCGCGCAGGTTTCCATAAGTTCGACTGCACGAGGGGGTCCCCACATGCGCCTGATCCTTGCCGCCGCGGCGCTGGCCGCGCTGACCGCCACGCCGGCGCTGTCGGCCAGTTTCACCACCTTCACCGACCGCGCCGCCTTCGAGGCCGCCGTGGGCGCCGGGCTGACGGTCGAGACCTTCGATTCCGTCCTCGTCGACACCTCTTTCGGCGGCGGCGGGTCGGCCACCGTCGGCGCCGTGACCATGTCGGCGACCCTGGACATCGGGGGCTACAACATGATCGACGCGCCCTCCGTCACGGCCGAGGTGAACGTCAACGGGACCACCGCGCTCAATGTCGGCACGCTGGGCAGCGACACCGCGACCATGAGCTTCGCGAGCTCGATCTTCGCGTTCGGCGCGGATTTCTTCAATTTCAACGACGGGGTTCAGCGCACCCGGATCGAGGTGGGCGCCGACGTGCTGCTGCCGCCGGTTACGCCCTCCTACACGCCGACCTTCTTCGGCTTCATCTCCGACGCCGCTTTCTCGTCGCTGCAGTTCACCGCGCTGCAATCCGACGCCTACGGGATCGACAACGTGTCCTTCGCCACCGCCACGTCGGATGTGCCGGTTCCCGCCGCCGCGCCGATGCTGCTGGCCGGGATCGCCGGGCTGGGCCTGCTGCGCCGCCGCGCGCGCGGCTGACCGCCGCGCCGCGGCGCGGGCGACACGGGAGGGGGCCGCGGTTCACGCCGCGGCCCCTTCTGCGTTCTGCGCGGGATGCCGGGGGGAGGGGCGCGCCCCCTCTCCCATCCGCGGGCGGCGCCGCGCGGGGCGGCCTGGTCAGTCGAGCGGCCTTGCATGGGTTGCGCCCGGCTCGGCCGTCTGCGCGAACCCCAGGGCGGCGTAGAAGGCGGCGGCGGATTCGTCCGTGCGCAGGCGCAGGCGGGTGAAATGCGGGCGGGCGGCGGCGATCAGCTCCGCCAGCAGCGCCGCGCCGACGCCCCGACGCCGCGCCGAGGGGTGGACGTAGAAGCGGCGCAGGCGGCCCGTGCGCGAAGGCTCCGGGGCCGCGCCGGCCCAGGGATCGCGGGTGACGCCGCCAATGGCCACGAGCGCGCCGCCCCGCCACGCGGCGAACAGCGCCTCGCCCGGCGCGTCGAAGCGGGTCTCGCCCGAGGTCCAGTCCGCGGCGAGGCGGTCGAGGAACCGGAAGCCCTCGGCCGCGGCGGCGGCGCGCAGGGCGCCGAGGCCCTCCGGCAGGGCATGGATGCGGGCGATGCGCAGATCCGGGGGCGGTGCGGGGCGGGACATGGGCGCAGGATCTCCGCCCCGCAGGCGCCGCGTCAACGGCGTCGGGGGCCTCGGCCCCGGCGGCGCCTTCCGCCGTTCCCTCCGGGGCGCGCCCCCGCTCCGGACCCGCGCGGGCTGCCGACAATTGAAAGCAACGGGGCGGGCCGTTAAGCAAGGAGACGCGCTTTTTAATCAAGCTTCTCCGAGAAACAATTGATGCCTTCCCCTCGTTATTTCGTCGCCTTCGGCGTGCTCGTCCCGCTATGCGCGCTCGCCTGCATCGGCGGCAAGGGGCTGATCGACGACACGCTGATCACCCTCGTCTACGCCCGCAACTGGGTGGAGCTGGGCCTGCCCCTCTGGCACGAGAAGCTGCCCCCGGTGGAGGGGTTCACCAGCCTCGGCCACACCGCGATGCTGGCCGGGCTGATCCGGCTCGGCCTGGCGCCGATGGCGGCGGTCGTGGCGATCCAGGCGGCGGGGCTGGCGCTGCTGGCGCTGCTGTTCCTGCGCGCGACGCGCAAGGCGGGCGCGGTCGCGGCGCTGCTGGGGCTGGCGGTGCTGCTGTTCAACCAGCCGATGCTGACCTGGCTGCGCGGCGGGCTCGACGCCGTGCCCTACGCGGTCGCCTTCTTCGGGGTGTACCTGGCCTATCGCGACGCGCTCGGGCGCGGGCGGCTGGGCCCGGCCTTCGCCGCCTGCGCGGCGGCGCTGATCCTGCTGCGCCCCGAGGGCGCGCTGGTGAGCGCGGGCCTGCTGGCCCATTTCGCGCTGGTGCAGGCGACGGCCCGATCCACGGCCCTCGGCGGATCCACGCCCCCCGCACGCCCGGCCCCCCCCGCCCCGGCCGCGGCGCGCGCGGGGGGGGCGACCGACTGGCGCGCCTTCGCCGTCGTGGCGCTGGGGCTGGCGGCGCTGGTCGGCGCGCTGACCCTCTGGCGGCTGGACAGCTTCGGGCAGCCGCTGCCCAACACCTTCTACGCCAAGCGCGCGGCCTCGCACCTGTCCGAGCTGGGCGACGGCGTGCGCTATGTCCATGGCTGGCTGCTGCTGGGCGGCGGGCTGCTGACCCTCGCGACGCTGGCCAACGTGCAGGCGGGCGTCGCGGGCGCGCGGCTGCGGCTGATGTTCATCGCCGGGCAGGTCGCGGTGGTGATCGCCGCGGGCGGGGATTCGCACCATGGCTTCCGGTTCATGCTGCCGGTCGTGCCGCTGCTCGCCATCGACGTGGCGCTGCTGCTGGACCGGCTGCGCGGCCGGCTGCGGGTCGGCCTCGTCGCGCTTCTCGCGCTCGCGGCGACGCGGCAGGACACGCTCCTGCCCTCGACCCCGCCGGTTCTCAGGGGCGTCGCGACGCTCATGGCCGAGGAGCCGTCGCCGCAGGACCGGCTGCTGGGCCGGTTCCTCTCCGGCTCGCGCATCGGGGCCGAGAAGCTGGCCGAGATCCTGCCCCCCGGCGCCGCGGTCGCGGCCGACGACGTCGGCGCGCTCGCGCTCTACACCCGGCTGCCGGTGCTGGACGGCCGCGGGCTGAACCACGCCGGGATGGCGCATGCCCCGAAGGACCCGGAGCGGCGCAACAAGTGGGGGACGGAATCGCTCGGCGACCTGCTGGGGCCGGACGCCCCGGCGGTGCAGCTGTGGTTCCCGCGGGCGATGCCCTGGCGCTTCCCGGCCCCCGGGGCCGAGACGCCGGACTGCACCAGCGAGGCCGAGGTGATGTCGCGCCGGATCCGCCCGATCGAGGCGGAGCTGCAGGCGGCGTATCTGTGCGTGTCCATCCCCGCCGGGATGGCGGAGGGCGAGACCCTGTGGCTGAACACGCTGCTGCGCCGCGACCGGCCGGACCTGCTCTCCGCCCTGCCCGGGGGGTCGGCGGTCAGCGACTGTCACGCGCTGCTGGCGCAGTTGTGCCCCCGGGAGGAGTGACCGGGGAGGGATGACCGGGGGAGGCGCCCGGGGGCGATGCGGGGCGGGACATGGGCGCAGGATCGCGCCCCCGCTTGCCCCGGGTCAAGGAGGGCCCGCTTGCCGCCGTCTCAGGCCCCGCGGCGGCGCCCGGCGACGGCGAGGCCCGCCAGCGCGGCGGGCAGCAGCGCCGCGCCCGCGGGCAGCGGCACGTCAGACGGGGCCGCGACAGCGGAGATCGCGCCCGAGAAGCTCTCCAGCCCCGGGAAGTCGAAGATCACCGAGACGTTGGACGCATTGGCCAGGATCGGCGCCGCCCCGATGTCGAGGCTGCTGACCACGTCGTCATCCGGCGGATTGTTGCGCGCGATGTTGTCGGCCACGTTCCAGGAGATGGTCCCCGACACGCCGTCCAGCGTCGTGGAGATCACCAGGTTCCACCCATCGCGCCAGAACGCGGTGACGACGGTCGGACGATACAGCCAGTCGTCGCCGACGTTCAGCTCGCTGCCCGCGCCCACAGCCACCGCGCCGGTGGCCGAGGTCGAGAAGGCGGTGAACACGTCCGCGCCATAGACCACGCCCGCGCCCGAGGTGGTCGGCAGGCCAGAGGGCGTCGCCGCGTCGTCGAGCGTGAAGGACCCGGTGATCGTGTCGCCCACGCTCACCCCCAGGAAGCTCGAGGCGGTGACGCCGGTCACCGTGCTCTCCCAGTCATAGGTCCAGGAGGCCGCGGCGGCGGGCGCGGCGGCGGCGGCGGACAGGCAAAGGGCGAGGGTCAGGGTCAGGGAACGCATCGGGCGGCTCTCCGGTGAAATATTCGCAAACGGTGAAACGTTAACCAGCCGGTCGACATTCATCAAACATTAATGACACCCGAAGCCACCTCCGGCCCCACGCATTTTCACACTCCCCTCCCGTGCATTTATCGGTATGAATACGTGCATGTAACAAGCGTCCCAAGGACCAGCCCGGAGGATCCGCCCATGAAAGCCCCCCTCGCCGCCCTGCTCGCCACAGCCGCCCCCGTGGCCCTGGCCGTCGCCGCCCCGGCCATGGCCAGCGAGGACATCCCCGACCAGTACCCGCAATCGGCGCTCTATTCGAAACCGGTCGAGCTCGCCGCCGGGGTCTGGTCCTCCATCGGCGCCACCGCGCCGCCGACCGAGGCGAATGCGGGCCACAACAACAACCTGTCCTTCATCATCACCGGCGACGGGGTCGTGGTGGTCAATGCCGGCGCCAACAACGCCCTCGCCGCCGCGCTGCACGAGGAGATCAAGGCGATCACCGACCAGCCGGTGAAGCTGGTGATCAACGAGAACGGCCAGGGCCACGCCATGCTCGGCAACGGCTACTGGGTCGACCAGGGGGTCGAGGTTCTGGCCCATGTCGAGGCGGCGGAGGAGTTCGAGGACCGCGGGCCCGGCGGGCTCGAGCGCATGAAGCGCGTGAACGCCGCCCATGCCCTCGACACCCGCGTGCAGGGCCCGACCATCACCTTCGAGGACGAGTACATCGTCGAGATGGGCGACATGCGGATCGAGGTCCTGCATCTCGGCCCTGCGCACAGCCCGGGCGACATCTCGGTCTGGATCCCGGAGAAGAAGGTGGTGATCGCCGGCGACATCGCCTTCCACGAGCGCATGCCGCCGATCTTCTCGGACACCTGCACCTCCTGCTGGCTGGAGACCTGGGAGGAGGCGCTCGAGCCGCTGGGCGCCGAGCATGTCGTGCCCGGCCACGGCCACCCCACGACCATGGAGGTGGTCCGCCACGGCACCGTCGACTACATCGCCGACCTGCGCGCCAAGGTGGGCGCGCATCTCGAGGCCGGGGGCACGCTGGCGGACGCCTATTACGTGGACCAGTCGGCCTGGGAACACCTCGACACCTTCGAGGAACTGGCCACGAAGAACGCGGGCGTGGTCTTCGCGGAGATGGAATTCGAGTGACTCGCCTCCCGCATTGATTGAGAACACTTGCGGCGGACGCCCGTCCCTCCCGGAGGGCGCCCGCCGCACCGCCCGGATTTCGCCGTATTTCCGCCGCAGCGCCGCCGTTGATCGCCGCTTTTTCTCAATTCAATGCAGATGACGCTACGGAATGTTTTCCGAATTACCCGACGCCTTGGCGCGGTTTTATTGACAGCCCCCCGGCACCCCCGTGTAATTCCCCGACAGATTTGAACCTCGTCGCGCCCGCTCCGCCCCAAGGCGGCCGGGCGCCGACGCGCATTCAGGCCCTGCCCCCGCGCAGGCCGCGGGGATGACCATGACCGACGATTTCGACGCCGCCTTCGATTTTCCCACCGTCGATCTGACCCTCGCGGGCGCCCCGGGCGCCGCGGCGACCGCCCCCGCGGTCACGGCCACCGACGTCCCGGACGACACCAAGTCGACCGCGCTGGTCTATGCCGGCGACGTGGTGGCGGGCGAGATCGACAGCGACTCCGACCAGGACTGGTACAAGGTCTGGGTCGCCGCGGGCGTGACCTACAAGTTCGAGGTCGCCGGAAGCACCGACCCGGCCAACACCCTCAAGGACCCGACGCTGGGGCTGCGCGACCGCCTCGGCGTCCTGGTCGACTTCAACGACAACACCGGCAAGACCCTCGATTCGCTGATCAATTTCACCCCGACGACGTCCGGCTACATGTTCCTCGACGTCGGCGGCGCGGGGAGCAGCGCGGGGACCTTCGACCTGGTGATCACGGCCGACGAAACGCGCCCCGACCTGGTCGCCAGCCAGCTGCAGATCAGCGACTACACCTGGGTCGACGGCGAAGAGATCGACGTCTCCTGGTGGATCTTCAATAACGGCGTCGGGGATGCGGACGGCTTCCGCAGCAGGCTGGCCCTGTCGACGGACCCGACCGTCGACCTCTTCGACAGGGTCGTGACCACCGACCTCTCCTCCCCCCTGCTCCGGGCCGGGCAAGGCGACCGCGAGCATGACCAGGGGAGTTTCACCTTCGACGGGCTCGGGCTCGCCTCGGGGACCTACTGGATCGCGGCGATCGCGAATGACGGCTATGGCGCCAACCACATCGACGAGATCGACAAGACCAACAACGTCTCGGCGGCCATCCAGATCACCGTGATCGGCGACGATCACGGCGAGACGATCGCCGACGCCACGACGCTCGCCCTCAACAGCACGGACACGGGCGAGATCGAGACCGAGGGCGACACCGACTGGTTCCGCGTGAGCCTGACGGCGGGCGAGACCTACGCCTTCCGCCTCTTCGCCGACGGGGACGACCGGGTGGAGGACCCGGTGCTGGAGCTGCGCGGCCCCAGCGGCGCGATTCTCGCCATCAACGACGACGGCCATCTCGGCGGCCCGGGCAGCGAGCTGCGCCACACCGCCGACTTCAGCGGAACGTACTACCTCGCCGCGGGCACGACGGCCGACGCCGACCTGGGGACCTACACGGTCATGGCCCTCGTGGACCCCAAGCCGGACCTGATCGTCGAGAACTTCAAGCTGCACAGCGGCGACGTGCTCAGATCGGGCGCGGGCGCGGAGGTGACCTGGGACATCACCAATGTCGGCGAGGTCGCGGCCTCGAACTTCTCCAGCGGCCTCTTCCTGTCGGACAACACCACCATCAGCAACGCCGACCGGCTGCTGACCTTCGACAACGATCCCGGCGCGATCCAGCCCGGCGTCGCCAACCCCGAGCATGACCAGCGCTTCTTCACCATCGACACCGTGGGCCTGCCCTCGGGAACCTACTGGCTCGGGGTGATCGCGGATTACGAGCAATCGCTGTACGAAGGGTACGAGAACAACAACGTCTCCGACCTCATCCAGGTGACGCTGATCTCCGACGACTATTACGACGACGACCGCTCGACCGCCGTCCTGACCCCCGGCGGCACGGTGACGGGCGAGCTGGAGCGCGCCGGGGACGAGGACTGGTTCGCCCTCGAGGTCAAGGCCGGGGGCTACTACGAGATCGACATGATGGGCGTGGCGACCGGCGATGGGTCGCTGGTGGATCCGTATCTCGAGATCTTCGACGCCGACGGGACCACGCTGCGCTACACGGACGACAATTCGGGCGACGGCCCCAACAGCCGCGTAAGCTTCACCGCCAGCTCGGACGGGACCCTCTGGGTGGCCGCGCAGGCGGCGAATTCCGAGCTCGGGACCTATGAAATCGGCGTGTCCGAGACGCTGCGCCCGGATCTCGAGTTCACTTACTGGAACTTCTACAGCGCGCTGCGCGACGAGGCGCTCATCGAGGTCGAGTGGATCATGGCCAATTACGGCGTGGGCTACGCGGGCGCGAGCGAGGTCGGCATCTACCTGTCGCTGGACGGGGTGATCGAGACCTCGGACATGCTGGTCGCCTCGCTCACGGCGCCCGGCGTCGCGCCGGGCGACTCGGAATACGCCTACCACGGCTGGTTCTTCGACGGGCTCGGGATCGAGACCGGCGACTACTATGTCGGGATGATCGCCGACTGGGACGACCAGGTGAACGAGCTGGGCGAGGCCAACAACGCCACGCCCGCGGCCCTGATGTACGTGATCGGCGACGACCATGACGAGGGCGTCGGGACCGTGAGCGCGGTCGCCGTGGACGGCGCCGCCGTCGAGGGGCAGGTCGACCAGGGCGGCGACGCCGACTGGTTCGCCGTCGACCTCGTGGCCGGGTCGACCTACACGTTCGAGGCCGTGCCGGACACGAGCGCGCCCGACGACGGCGGGCCCCGGGCGGGCCTCGAGAACGGCCTGCTGACCATCCGCGACGCCGCGGGGGCCGCGCTGGCCGCCACCGACCCCGCCGACGGAAGCCCGCACCCCGTCATGACCTATGTCGCCGAGACCACGGGGCGGCACTACATCGAGGTCGGGGCCGAGACCATCCATACGGGCCACTACCTGCTGTCGGCGGCGAGCACCCCCCTGCCCAGCCCCGATGCGCGCAACCTGTCCTTCAACACCTACACCTGGGCCGCGGGCTTCGACATCGCCGGCGCGTGGGAGATGCACAACACCGGCGACGGCGCGCTGGAGACGTGGAAGAGCACGCTCTACCTCTCCGACAACGACATCATCACCGAGGCCGACACGGCGCTGTGGTCGACGGTGCGGACCGACCCGCTCGCCCCCGGCGCGATGACGTTCGGATACACGGACGCCGCCTTCGACCTCGCCGCCGCGGGGATCGCGCCCGGGACCTACTGGGTCGGCCTGCTGCCCGACCCGATGGGCGCCGTGCCGGGCTTCGACCCGGCCGCCCACGGGTCGAACATACGCCAGATCACCGTGGTCGAGGACGACTACGCGGGCGACGAAACCACCCTCGGCGTGCTGCCCATCGGCGACGCCGCGACCGGGATGATCGAGTTCGAGGGCGACGAGGACTGGTTCGCCGTGCAGCTCTTCGAAGGGCTGACCTACGATTTCTCGGTGATCGGCCAGTCTGGCGGGGGCGGCGCGCTCTACGATCCCTACCTGCGGATCTATGACGGCTCCAGCTCGCCCGAGGCCGAGGCCGACGGCGGCGCGGGCGGGCTGGACGCGGCGCTGAGCTTCACCGCCGACAGAACCCGCGTCCACTACGTCTCGGCCGGCGCCGGGCCCGAGGGCGGCGACGGCGGCTACACCGTCGCCGCGACGGTCGCCGACGACCATGGCGATGACGGCGCCTCGGCCACCGCGGTGCTGCGCGGGGACGAGGCCTATGGCTATATCGAGACCCCGGGCGACGAGGACTGGTTCACGGTCGAGCTGCGCGCCAGGCGCGGCTACGAGCTGGAGAGCTACCTGTCCAGAGACTCTTACGGGCCGGTGACGCTGGACCTGCTCGACGGCTTCGGGCGGCCGGTGGCCGGCTTCGGCCCGGGCGCCCCGGGGGAGCAGCTGCGCGAGGGCTTCACCGTCCCCGAGGACGGGACCTATTTCATGCGCGTGCGCGGCGACGGCGCCGCGCCCGCCGGGGAATACGGGTTCGAGATCGCCCATGCCGGCGACGCCCTGGTCGAGCCGGTGTTCGAGGTCTTCACCACCAGCCTCGACACCACGCCGGTGCAGATCGACTTCGCCAACAGCTATGAGAACCCGGTGGCGGTGGCCTTCGTGAACTCGGTCAACGGCGCGCAGGCGGTGACCGTGCGCATGTCGAACGTCACCGCGGACGGCGCGATCATGCACCTGCAGGAGCCCGACGGCCTCGATGGCGGGCATATCGCCGAAGAGGTCACATACATGGTGGTCGAGGCCGGGACCTGGATGCTGCCCGACGGCACGGTGCTGGAGGCGGGGACGCTCGACACCTCCCGCACCGCCGAGAACGGCTTCACCCAGGTCGGCCTCTCGGGCCTGATGGGCGATGCGCCCGCGCTGCTCAGCCAGGTGATGACCGAGAACGGCCCGGCCTATGTGAACACCCGCGTCTCGGGGCTCACCGCCGACGGCTTCGGCATCACGATGCAGGAGGAGGAGGGCGGCGCCCCCGGCCACGCGACCGAGACCATCGGCTGGATCGCGTTCGAGACCGGCGCGGGCGGCGCGAGCGGCTGGACCTGGGAGGCGGGCGTGCTGAACGCCGACCATCTCGGCGGCGGCGCGTCCTATGACTGGATCGACGTTCCCGGCGGCGCGCCGGTGCTGGCCGCGCTCCAGAGCTATACCGGCGCCGACCCGGCCCATGCGCGCGGGTCCGCGCAGCTCCCGCGCGGGTTCTGGGCCTTCGTGGAGGAGGATGTCAGCACGGATGCCGAGCTCTTCCACTCGGTCGAGGAGATCGGCTGGGCCGCCTTCAACCGCAGCGGCGTGATGTACGCGACGGAGCTGGTCGACGTGCTCGAGGTCGGGACGGTGGCGCTGAACCACGAGTTCACCGAGATCACGTTCGAGAACCAGTATCTCGACCCGGTGCTGATCGCCTTCGTCGCGACCGCCGAGGGCCGCGCGCCGGTGGCGGTGCGGATCGGCGGCATCAGCGGCGAGAGCGCGCTTCTGCGCCTGCAGGAGGACAGCACCGGCGACGGCTTCCACGCCGTCGAGGAGGTGTCCTACATGGTGGTGGAGCGCGGGACCTGGATGCTGGCCGACGGCACCGTGGTGCAGGCGGGGCTTCTGGAGACGGACAAGCTGACCTCCAAGGGGACCGAGGCGGTGGCGTACGACCTCGCCTTCGACGACCGCCCGGCGGTGTTCGCGCAGGTGCAGACGCTGAACGGCATCGACTTCGTGACCACCCGCATCGGCGGCTCGGACACCGACGGCTTCGACATCGCGATGCAGGAGGAGGAGAAGCTCAACAAGTCCGGCCACGCGGTCGAGACGGTCGGCTGGGTGGCGATCGAGACCGGCGCGGGCCGGGGCGACGACTTCCTGTTCGAGGCGGTGGCGGGGGCGACGGCGGATTCCAACCCCGACGCGCTGGCCGTCTCGGCCTTCGATCCGGGCGCCGCGCATGCGCTGGCGCAGCTGAGCAGCCTCAACGGCATGGACCCGGCCTGGGCGCGCGGCGTCGGCGCGGGCGGCCCGGGGCCGGTGGTGAGGATCGAGGAGGACCAGACCCTCGACAAGGAGACGGTGCATATCGCCGAGGATCTCGACTGGCTCGCCTTCGACCAGGCGGGCACCGCGATGGGCATGGCCTTCCACGATCCCTACGCGACGATGTAAGGCGCGACCACGCAAGGCGCGCCGCCGCCCTTTCAGACGCCCCGTCCGGCCGCCGCCGGGCGGGGCGTTTCGCGATCGGGGGAGGCCTTCAGCCCCCGCCCCGCAGCCCCCGCGCCTCACCCCTTGTGCACCTCGAGGCTGTCCTGCGGCGTCTCCTCGCGCCGCGTCATGCCGTAATCGCGCACGACCTCGGCCACCCGCAGGCGGTAATCGGCGAAGACCTCGCCCCGCCCCTCGGCCTGCGCCTCGCGGTGGCGGGATGTCGCGCGCCAGGCCTTCACCGCCGCCTCGTCCCGCCAGAAGCTGACCGAGAGGAACTTGCCCTCCTCGGTCACCGACTTGAACCGCTCGACGCTGATGAAGCCGTCGGCCTCGGCCAGGTCCTCCTTCAGCATCCCGGCGATCTCGAAATAGCGGTCGACCTTGCCGTCCTTCGGCGTGACTTCGAAGATGATGGCGATCATCGGTTTTCTCCCTGCCTGCGGGCCTGCGCCGGGCCATGGTCCCGGAACTCCGCGTGCGGACCCGAGGCCAGCTTGAGGAAATGCCGCTCCTCCTCCAACAGGAACTTCTCCCGCATGGCGAAATCGTAGTTCTCCCGCCCCAGCGGATCGGCGGCGAGGCGGGCGCGGTAGGCCTCGTAATCGGCGAGGCTTTCGATGGAGTAGACCCCGTAGGCGAGGGTGCTGGACCCTTCATGGGGCGCGAAATAGCCCACCAGCCGGGCGCCGCTGCGCGGGATCGCCTGGCCCCAGTTCCGGGCGTAGGTTTCGAAGGCATCGCGCTTGTGCGGGTCGATGCGGTAGCGGATGAAGCAGGTGATCATGGGGGCCCCCTCGGGTTGTTCAGCGTGTCTGCACCCTGCCCCGCCGGGGCGCGGCGATGGTACGGTCCGGCCCGAAGCATCCGCGCGCGGGGGACGCCATGATGCGCCCCGCCCCCCGGGACAGGAGAGAGACGCCATGCCCGAAGGCCCCGACCTCGCCCGCCTCGCCGCGCTGATCGGCGACCCGGCCCGCGCGTCCATGCTCTCGGCCCTGATGGGCGGCCGGGCGCTGGCGGCGGGCGAGCTGGCGCGCGAGGCGGGGGTGGCCCCGCAGACCGCCTCGGGGCACCTTTCGCAGCTGGTCGAGGGCGGGCTTCTGATCCGCCGGTCCCAGGGCCGGGCGCGGTACTACGCGCTGGCGGGCCCCGAGGCGGCGGCGGCGCTGGAGGCGCTGATGGGGTTTTCCGAGGCGCGCGGCCCCGCCCGCGCCCGCCCCGGCCCGCGCGACCCCGAGCTGCGCGCCGCCCGCACCTGCTACGACCACATCGCCGGGGCGCTGGGGGTGCGGATCTGGGACAGCCTCTCGGCCCGCGGAATGCTGGAGATGCAGGGCGAGCGCGGGCGGCTTTCGCCCGGCGGCGCCGCGTTCCTCTCGGGCCTCGGGGTGGACGCCGAGGCGCTGGCCGCATCCCGCCGCCCGGTCTGCCGCGCCTGCCTCGACTGGTCCGAGCGGCGCACCCACCTTGCGGGCGGCGCGGGGGCGGCGGTGCTCTCGCTGGCGCTGGAGAAGGGCTGGGCCGCGCGGCGGGACGGGTCGCGGGCGCTGCGGATCACGCGCTTGGGCGAATCAGCCTTCGCCGCGCAGTTCCCCGTCTGAGGGGGCGGCGGGGCAGCGCGCGCTGCGTGCTGCATCGCGGCGCCGAAGCGGGCCGCAAACCCTGCTGCGCGCATGGTAAAGCACGGGGCCCATATGTAAATCCCGCGCATGCCCTGCCCGGCGCCGCGGCGCAAAAATCATGCGGCGCCGGCGATAAGCGCTGGATTTGTTCACCATTCTGCCCTGACCATTTCCCTGTCGCGCCCCGCCGGGCCCGTGCCGCAACGCACGCCGCGCGGGGGCCGCGTGATCCATGGAAGGAGAAGACGAACGGAGCGCAGCATGAGAAAAGTCGACGAGGATTTCCGTAAGCAACTTGCCGGCTACTCCCTCGCAACCGCCGAGATCACCTACCGCCTGCCCGACGCGCGGCGGATCCTGCAGACCTTCACCTGGCAGGACTACGACATCGCCCCGAAATTCCCCCGCCTGCAGGCGTTCCTCGACTTCTGGGACCGCGAACTGGACGGGCCTTTGCATTCGGTGCGCCTCGTGCATCACGCCTTGATCGGGCCGAAAGAGCTGCGCTACGTGACGGCCGAGTACCAGCTGCACTAGGCCCCGCAAGGCGGGGCCCGCCGAAGCGGAAAGGGCCCCGCCATGCGCCGACTGGAAATCCCGCCGCTGTGGATGCTGGCCGCAGGCGCGGTCGAAGCCGCGCTGGCCCGGGTCTCGCCCGGGCTGAGGTATGAGGCGGACACGCTCCTCGTCATCGCGCCCGCGCTGCTCGGCTTCGGGCTGATCCTCTGGGCGGCGCTGCATTTCCGGGCCCGGGACACCACCGTCCATCCGCGCGCCCGCCCCACGGCGCTGGTGGCGTCGGGGCCGTACCGGCTCAACCGCAACCCGATGTATACCGGCATGGCGCTGATCCTGCTCGGCTGGGCGCTGCACCTGGGGGCGCTGACGGCGCTGGTCCCGCCCTTCATCTTCATCGCCGTCATCGACCGGCGCTTCGTGCGCGACGAGGAGGCCGGCCTGCGCGCCGCCTTCGGGGCCGAGGCCGAGGCCTTCCTGTCCCGCACCCGGCGCTGGTAAACCCGCCCCCCCCCCCGCGCCCCGTCGCCACCGACGCGCGGCCCCGCCTCCTTCCGCCTCGCCCCCGCCCCGCCCCAGCTCTCCGCCGCCGCGCGCCGCCGCGCGGGGCGGCGCCTGCGGCGTCACGGGCACGGCGCCGGGCCGGGGCGGCGCGCTCTCGCAGGGTTGACTCGCCTTGGCGGGCGGTCAGGGCTAGTTCAGGAAGCGCGGCGGGCGTTCCGTCCCGTCGCCCTTGCACCTGACGCCCCCCGCACGGAGCCCTGCGCATGATCCTTCCCGCCCTTCTCCGCCGCTGCCGCGCCGCCCTCCTGTCGCTGCCGCTGCTGGCCGGGGCGGGCGGAGGCGCGCTGGCCGGGGAGCCGGTGGTGATCGAGCTCTACACCAGCCAGGGCTGCGCCTCCTGCCCGCCCGCGGACGCCTACCTGTCCGAGCTGGCGGACGCGCCGGGGGTGATCGCGCTGTCGCTGCACGTGGATTACTGGGACTATCTCGGCTGGCGCGACACCCATGCGCGCCATGCCTTCACCGAGCGGCAGATCGCCTATCGCGACATGATCGGCGCGCGCTCGGTCTACACCCCGCAGATGGTGATCGACGGGCAGGCCCGGGTGGTCGGCAGCCGCCGGTCCGAGGTGCGCGCGGCCCTGTCCGCCGCCGCCGCGCAGGTGGACCCGATCGCGGTGACGCTGACCCGCGACGCCGACGGCCTGTGGGCCGAGCTGGTCCCGCAGGGGCCGTTCACGGGCGAGGCGGTGGTCTGGCTGGTGGGCTACGAAACCCGCCCCGAGCCGGTGCGCATCAAGCGCGGCGAGAACGCAGGCCGGGTCAGCGCGCATCGCAACGTGGTCGGCAGCTGGATGAAGATCGGCCGGGTCAGCGCCGGCGCGGGCGCGCAGCGGATCATGGCCCCGGCGCCCGAGGGCGCGGACGGCATCGCCGTGATCGTGCAGCAGGGCCGCGTCGGCCCGGTGCTCGGGGCCGCGAAGCTCGAGGACTGAGGGCCGCGCGGGCCGCCTGCCGCGGCCCCAGCCTGCCGCGCCTGTCACCCGCCGTTTCGCGCGCCTGCCGCGCCTCAGGCGTCTTCCGGCGCCGTCACCCCGGCCGACAGCCGCCAGCGCCGATGCATCCAGAACCATTGCCCCGGGCGCCCCTCGACCCAGGCGCCGATGCGGGCGTTGACCTCGGCCATCGCCGCCAGCGGGTCCCCGACCTCGACCGGCGCCTCGAAGCGCACGTGGTACTCCGCCCCCGGCTGCACCCGCACGGCGCAGGCCGGGATCAGCGCGGCGCCGGAGCGTTTCGCCAGCTCCGCCACCGCCGTCGAGGTTTCGGCCGAGCGCCCGAGGAAGGGCGCCAGCGGCGCGCCGGTCTGGCGCTGGTCCACCAGGATCATCGCCGCCCCGCCCTTGCCGATCAGCCGCAGCAGCGCGCGCGAGCCCTGGCGGCCCTTGTGCATCACCGGCTCGCCCGCCGCCTTGATCAGCGTCTGGGCATGGGCGTCGAAATCCGGGTTGTTGAAGGCGCGGTAGAGGATCCCGGTCTCGACCCCCAGGTCGCGGGCGGCGAGACGCACGAACTCCCACCCCCCGAAATGGGCGGTCACGAACAGGATCGGGCGGCCCGCTTCCCGTGCCGCGCGGACATGCTCCCCGCCCTCGACATGGCGCAGCGACGGGTCGGCGGCGAGGGACGCGAGGCGCATGTACTCCGCCCCCCACATGCACATCGACGCCCCGGCCTCGGCGGCGATCTCCGCGCGCTCGGCCGCGGTCAGGTCGGGGCGGACGAGCTTCAGGTTCGCCTCGACCCGCTTGCGGGCGGCGGGGACGTACCGGCCGATCAGCCGCCCGATGCGCCCGGCGAGCGAGATCAGCGCGGCGTCGGAGAGCGGCGCGGTCAGGACCGTGGCGACGCGGACCGCCGCCATCTCGACCGCGAATTGCAGCCGCTGCATCCTCGTCGCGCGCGTCATGCGTTGCGTCTCCGCTCAAGCAGGCGGGCGAAACGCCAGGACAGCAGGATCACCGCCGTGGCGCAGCCCATCAGGGTGCCCAGGAACAGCCCCTTCTCGCCCATCCCGGCGCCGAGCGCCAGCCACCAGCCCGACGGGGCCATCACGCAGAAGAAGGCGAAGAAGAAGATCCCCGCCCCCGCCCAGGTGTCGCCCAGCGCGCGCACCAGCTGGCCCATCACCGCCTGCCCGGCGTCGAACACGAGGCTGATGGCGACGATGCCGAAGGCCGCGGTGACGCGGGCGATCACCGCCGGGTCCTCGGTATAGATCGCCGCGACCTGCCCCGAGACAAGCCACAGCGTCGCGGTGATCGCCCCGGTCAGGCCCATCGCGGCCCCGAGGCCCGTCCACCCCGCCAGCGCCGCCGCCCCGGGGCGCCCGCGCCCGACCTCGGACCCGACGCGGACCCCGGCGGCGGTGGCGAGGCCGAGGGCGGTCATGAACACCATCGCCTCGATCGAATGGGCCACGGAATAGGCGCCCAGGGCCCCGGTCCCGTGCAGCGCCGCGGCCTGGGTCAGCGACGCGAAGGCCACCGTCTCGAAGAACCCCGAGGCGCCGCCGGCGAAGCCCAGCGCCCGGACCTCCGCCGCCGCGCGCCAGCCGCCCGGCCCCCAGGGCTGGAACGCGCTGCGCCCCAGCGCCCGGATCTCCGCGTCGCGCAGCACCCAGAGGAGCAGGCCCACGGCCATGCCGAGGCGGGCGAGGGAGGAGGCCAGCGCCGCGCCCTCGGCCCCCATCCCCGGGATCATCGCGGCGTTGAGGGCGAAGTTCAGCAGGTTCCCCGCCGCCATCGCCGCCAGCACCGGCATCGTGCGCCCCGCGCTTTCGAGGTAGAAGGCCGAGGCCATGAACAGCAGCACCGCCGGGATCCCCGGCGCCAGCGCCCGCGCCGCCGCGCCGCCCGAAGCGGCGAGCTCGGGCGCATGGCCGAACCAGCCGAGCAGCGTCTCGGCCCCGGCGCAGAGCGCCCAGCCCAGCAGCCCGAAGGCCAGCGCCAGGTGCATGCCTCGCGCCCAGGTCTGCGCCGCGCCGCGCCGGTCCTCCGCCCCGTGCTGGCGGGCGGCGACCGAGACCACGCCCAGCATCAGCCCCACGCCCGCCACCATGATCGGGATGAACACCGAGAAGCCGAGGCTGATCGCCCCCAGCGCGGCGGTGGAATGCCGCCCCGCCATGGCGAAATCGACGCTGACCAGCAGCAGCATCGCCGCGCGCGACAGCATCACCGGCCAGGCCAGCCGCCCGAGGCTCGCGAGCTCGGCCGCCACGCGCCCGACAAGGGGCCCGGAGGGGGGCGCGACGGGGGGTTGGGACAGCGGGGCTGCGGGGGCGGTCATGGCGAAGACCCTCGGATCAGGGAGCGGAGGCGAAGCGCGAAGCGGACGCGCCGCGGGATGGCGGCGCGTGCGAAGGTCGGAAGGCGGCCCCGGCAGCCCCGGGGCGGCGCCTGTGCGGGGCGCGGAAAGGGAGGGGCGGCGAGGCGGGCCCGTCAGGCGCCGCGTCGCCGCTCTCGCGCCCAGACATAGAGACCGGCGCCCACGATCACAAGCGCGCCCGCCACGGTCCAGCCGTCCGGCGTCTCGCCGAAGATCATGAAGCCCCAGAAGGTGCCGAAGATCAGCCCCGCATAGCCGATCGGCGCCAGCAGCGACGCGGGCGCGAGCGAGAGCGACAGGATCATCAGGTACTGCCCGATCCCGCCGATGATGCCGAAGCCGAACATCAGCGCCCCGTTCCCGGCCGAGGGCGTGGCCCAGTAGAACGGCACGATGAAGGTGGCCGCCACGGTCCCGAACAGCGACGTGTAGAGGAACGAGGTCAGCGGGTTCTCGGACGGGCCGAGGAAGCGCGTGGCGATGGAATAGGCGGCGTAGAAGAAGGCCGCGCCCATGGGCAGCAGCGAGGACCAGGAGAACACCTCGGCCCCCGGGCGGATGATGATCAGCGCGCCCGCGAAGCCCGCCACCACGCCCATCATCCGGCGCGGGCCGACCTGTTCGCCCAGCACCAGCACCGCGAGGATGGTGATGAACAGGGGCGCGACCTCGAACACCGCGATGGCCTCGGCGATGGGCAGCGCCTCGAGCGCCATGAAGAAGCAGAAGGTCGCCCCGAACAGGAGCCCCGAGCGCAGCGCCTGCAGCCCGTAATTGCGGGTCTTCAGCAGGGTCCGCAGGCGGGGGGCGAAGACGAGGAAGCCCCAGAAGGTCTGGCTGGCATAGCGCGCCCAGACCACCTGCATCGGCGGCTGGGTCTGCACCAGGTGCTTGGCGCAGGCGTCCATGACGGTGAAGAGGAAGATGGCGGCGAGCATCAGCACGATGCCCGAGCTTTCGGGGCCGAGGCGCTGGCCGATCTCGCGCACCCGGGCGATGCCGATCCCGAGGCCGGGGCGCGCCAGCGGCGCGGCGGCGGCGTCGGGGGCGTCCGGCGCGAAGGGCGCCGCTTGGGGAAGATCTTCGCGCTTGATCGGATCGGTCATGGAGGGCTCGGACGGCTGAACGGGGAAAATGCAAAGGCAGGCTTAGAATTTCCCCGGATACCACCCGGCGGGGGCGCCGCGCCAGTCTTGCGGGCGCCCCTTGCCATGAGCGTTCGTGGCCCCGGCCTTCACGGATCGTGACGGCGAGGCGGGAGGGGGGGGCCTCAGTCTCCGTCCCCGCGCTCCAGGTTCTCCAGCATCCGCGCCATGACCGCGAGGAAGGTGGAGAGGTCTTCCGGCGCCACCCCCTCGAGCATCTTCGCCTCCCAGCCGAGCGCGATCTCCATCACCTCGGCATGGACCCGCGCGCCCTCATCCGTAAGCCGCCACAGCGCGCGGCGGGCCTCGCCATGGGCCTCCAGCAGGCCCTTGTCCTTGAGCAGCGCCAGCGAGCGGCTCGCCGCGCTCTTGTTCATCCGCAGCTCGGCGCAGATCCGCTGCTGGCGGATGTCGGGGGCGACCGCGACCATCGCCAGCACCCGCCACTCGCCGATCCCGAAGCCGAAGCGGGCGCGGTAGATGGCCGAGGTCTCGCGGTTCCAGGCGCTGGAGACGGCGTTGAGCAGGAACGGCGCGTAGCGCGCGAGGTCCAGCGCCTCGCGCCCGCCCTCGGTCAGGGTCGGGCGGTCTTTCCTGGGCAGGACGGCGCGGGAGGGGCGCGGGATCGGTTCGGACATGGCGGCGACGGCGCCCCTTTCCTCAGCGCGGGACCAGGCGCAGCGGCAGGCGGTCGAGCGCGCGCATGGCGTTGTTGGGCCGCCAGACCGCTTCGCCATCCGGCTCGATCCGGTCCACGCGGGCGAGGAGCGCCGAGAGCACGGCCTCCAGCTCGGCCCGCGCCACGGTCTGCCCGACGCAGCCATGGATGCCGACGCCGAAGGCGAGATGCCCGACCGGGCGGCGATCCACGCGGAAGGCCATCGGGTCCTCCCATTTCTCCGGGTCGGTGTTGGCGGCGCCGAGGACGCAGAGGATCTTGGTCCCCTCGCGCACCGGGATGCCGGCGATCTCGGTGTCCTGCCCGGCGGTGCGGCAGAAGGTGTGGACGGGCGAGGTGAGGCGCAGCGCCTCCTCGATCGCCGGGCGGACCAGCGACGGGTCCGCCTTCAGCGCCGCCCACTGGTCGGGGTTCTGCGCGAAGCACCACAGCGCGTTGCCGATGCCGGTGACGGTGGTGTCGACCCCGGCCGAGAGGAAGGAGCGGACCAGCAGCCCGGCCTCTTCATGGGTGATCTCGCCCGCGTCGGCGGCGGAATAGACCGCGTCGCCCATGCCCCCCGGCGTCAGCCGCTCGCGCGAGCAGGAGGCGGCGATCCAGGGCGCGATCTCGGGCAGCAGCCCCCCCGCCCGGCGGCGCAGGGCGTTGTCGGGGCCGATGGAGTTGAACACCATGGCGCCGTAGTCGATCAGCTTGCGCCGGTCCGGGTCGGTCATGCCGACGGCGCGGGGGAAGACCTCGGTCGGGAAGGCCTCGGCGAATTCGGTCACCGCCTCGATCCGGCCCTGCCCCAGCGCCGCCTCGACCAGCGCGTCGGCGCTGGCGCGGAAATCGGCGGCGAGCGCCCTCGCCACCAGCGGCGACATCGCCTTCGCCATGACGCGGCGGGCGCGGGTGTGCTCGGGCGGGTCGACCTCGAGGATGATCGAGGGCGGACGCCAGGGTTTGCTGAGCTTGAAATCGTCGAGCCCGACGCCGCGGGAGCTGAGGAACCGGGCGTGGTCCGAGAACACCTCGCGGGTCTGCTCGAACCGCCCGACGGCGAGGGCGCCGTAGCGCGACAGGCGCACCACCGGGCCCTTGTCGCGCAGGGCGGCGTAATAGGCGAAGGGGTCGCGCAGCAGGTCCTCGTCATAGGGGTCCACGTCCCAGTCCGGCAGCTCCGGGTGGGCGGCGGCGGGGATGTGCCCGGCGATGAGCTCTTCGGCGGCGGCGGCGTCTGTGTCGACGGTCATGCGCTTCCTCCCTCGGCATGGACCGGGGCGGGCCGTCTTGCGCGGCGCGCGCCCCTGCGCGGGGGCCTCCCTGCCCGTCGCGCGCGGTTGAAGTTTCAACCGACGGACAGCCTGCGGGATTCGCGTTGAAACTTCAACTGAATTGCAGGGCGGGGGGGCGGGCACGCGAAAGGGCCGCTCCCCGGCGGGGGAGCGGCCCTTGGATCTGCGCGGCGGCGCCGATGGATCAGGACGCGCGGGGCGCGATCACCATGATCATCTGGCGGCCTTCCATCTTGGGCATGGATTCGACCTTGCCCAGCTCGGTCGTGTCGCCGGCGATGCGGTTGAGCAGGTCGCGCCCGAGCTCCTGGTGCGCCATCTCGCGCCCGCGGAACCGCAGGGTGACCTTGACCTTGTCGCCGTCCTCGAGGAACCGGGTCACGTTCTTCATCTTCACACCATAGTCGTGACTATCGATGTTCGGACGGAACTTGACCTCCTTGATCTCGATGACCTTCTGCTTCTTCTTCGCCTCGGCCGCCTTCTTTTGCTGTTCATACTTGAACTTGCCGAAGTCCATGATCTTGCACACGGGCGGCTTTGCGGTCGGCGAAATCTCCACCAGGTCGAGCCCGACGGATTCGGCCAGGCGCATGGCGTCGCCGGGGGTGACGACCCCACGGTTTTCGCCTTCGTGGTCGATCAGACGGATTTCGGTCGCGCGGATGCGGTCATTGACGCGCGGGCCGGTGTCTCGGACGGGCGGAGCGTGATGCGGGCGTCTGGCGATGGCTTTCTGGTCCTCTGCAACTGACGGGAAACTCACCGCATCGAAGAACAGGCGTGTGATGCGGGAAGGCGGGCCGCCGCGGACAGCCGGATGGCCGGGCGACGGACCCTCTGTAAGAATACTCCGCGGCGCGTCAAGTTCAAGCGTGATGCGCGTCGCTGAGTCGCGCCCCGTTCCCGCCCGGCGGCGGCGCGGCGACGGCGCGGGGCCGGACGCTTATGGGGACGACGCGGCCATTTCCAACCGCCCCCCGGCTGGGGTATCAGGTCGGCCATGCTCCAGACAGCCCAGAACGCCTTCCTGAACGTAGACCGCTCCGTCACCGGCCGCCGCTGGGTCGGCCCGGACCCGGAGATCGAACGCCGCGGCCTCGCCATCGCGCAGGCGACGGGGCTGCCCGAGATCCTGGGCCGCATCCTCGCCGCCCGCGGCGTGGCGGCGGAGGAGGCCGCGGCCTACCTGGAACCCACGCTGCGGGACCTGATGCCCGACCCCTCGGTGCTGCGCGACATGGACAAGGCGGCCGAGACGCTGGCCGCGGCGGTGACGGGGCGGCGGCGCGTGGCGCTGTTCTCGGATTACGACGTGGACGGGGCGGCCTCGGCCGCGATCATGATCCGCTGGCTGCGCGCGCAGGGGATCGACCCGGCGCTGCACATCCCCGACCGGATCGACGAGGGCTACGGCCCCAACATCCCGGCGATGGAGGCGCTGGCCAGGCGCGCCGACCTGATCATCTGCCTCGATTGCGGGACGCTCAGCCACGAGCCGATCGCGGCCGCCGTCGCCGCGGGGGCCGAGGTGATGGTGATCGATCACCATCTTGGCGGCGAGACCCTGCCCCCGGCGAGCGCGGTGGTGAACCCCAACCGGCAGGATGAAAGCGGGACGCTGAGCCAGCTCTGCGCCGCGGCGATGGCGTTCCTGCTGCTGGTGGCGGCGAACCGGGTTCTGCGGGCGAAGGGGGGCAAGGCGCCCGACCTGATGCCGCTGCTGGAATTCGCGGCGCTGGCCACGGTGGCGGACGTGGCGCCGCTGACCGGGCTCAACCGCGCCATCGTGCGCACCGGGCTGAAGGTGATGGCGCGGCGCGGCACGCCGGGGCTGGCGGCGCTGTCGGACGCGGCGCGGCTGACCTCGCCGCCCGCCGCCTTCCATCTCGGCTTCCTCCTCGGCCCGCGGATCAATGCCGGGGGGCGCGTGGGCCAGGCCGATCTCGGCGCGCGGCTCCTGTCCACCGACGACGCGCGCGAGGCGGCGGAGATCGCCGCCCTCCTCGACGGCTACAATGACGAGCGGCGGCGGATCGAGGCGGAGGTCCTCGCCGCCGCCACCGCGCAGGCCGAGGAACGGGGCGCCGACGGCCCGCTGGTCTGGGCCGCGGGGGAAGGCTGGCACCCGGGCGTGGTGGGCATCGTCGCCTCCCGCCTCAAGGAGGCGTTCCACCGCCCCGCCGTGGTCATCGGCATCGACGCGGCGGGCGAGGGCAAGGGCTCGGGCCGCTCGGTCGAAGGCGTGGACCTCGGCACCGACATCGCCGCGCTGGCGCGCGAGGGGCTGCTGCTCAAGGGCGGCGGGCACAAGATGGCCGCGGGGCTGACCGTGGCGGCCGAGAAGCTGGAGGAGGCGATGGCGGCCCTCTCCGAGCGGCTCGGCAAGCAGGGCGCCGGCAAGGGCGGCCCGCGGGACCTGCGGATCGACGGCGCCGTCGGCCCCGGCGGCGCGACGCTGGACCTGGTGGCGCAGGTCGACCAGGCCGGGCCCTGGGGCGCCGCGGCCCCGGCCCCGCGCTTCGCGATTCCCGCCGCCCACGTGGTCCACACGCGGCGGATGGGCGAGGCGCATATCGGCGTGACGCTCTCCGACGCCGCCCGCGGGGGCGCGCGGCTCGACGCCGCCTGCTTCCGCGCCTTCGAAGGCCCCTTGGGCGATTTCCTGCAGTCCCGCGCCGGCGCGCCGGTGCATGTCGCCGGGCGGCTCGAGATCGACGACTGGGGCGGGCGGCGGCGCGCGCGCCTGCGGATCGAGGACGCCGCCGCGCCCGCTTGAGGGGCCTTGAATTCGGGTCCCCGCGGGACGCGGAAGGCCTCCGCGCGGCGGGGTTCGGCGCCGCCCTGCGGGCCGCTGAAAAAAGTTGGAAAAAACTGCGCCGCCCCCTCTTGCGCCCCCGAGCGCGGGTCTGTAGAAGCCCTCTCACCGCACAGCGAGCGCCCATCGTCTAGCGGTCTAGGACGTCGCCCTTTCACGGCGAAAACACGGGTTCGAGTCCCGTTGGGCGTACCACTGTACGGCGGTTGAAAGACCGCAGAACGCCTCCCGCGCACCGCGCGGGAGGCGTTCTTCGTTTTGCGCCCCCCCCGCCGCAAGCGCCCGCAAGGGGAGCAGGGCGGGCCGGATGCGGGCGGCGGAGCGCAGCTCCGGGCCCGCGATGGGCCGGCCTGCGCCCCGCCGCCGCGGCGCCGCTTGCGCCGGGGCGCGGCGCTTGCTCTTCTGCGCGCTCCCGTCACGAGCCAGAGGCCCCAGCCCATGACCGACGCATCCCCCTGCCCGCCGATCCAGGACGCCGACTGGCCCGAAGCCGCCGCCGAGCTGCAGGGCGGCTTCGCCACGGCCCTCAACGTCTACCGCACCATGGCGCATCACCCGGACCTGCTGCGGGCCTGGGCGCCGCTGCGCGACCACGTGGTGAAGAAATCCGCCCTCGGGCCCGACCGGTCCGAGGTGGTGATCCTGCGCGCCGCCTACCGGATGGGCTCGCCCTATGAATGGGGGCACCATGTCCACCGCGCGCGGCTGCTCGGCTGGGACGACGCGCGCATCGCGGCGCTGAAGGGGATGCCCGAGGGCGAGGACGGGCTGATCGCCCGCGCGGTCGACGCGCTCTTCGACCACAAGCGCCTGTCGCTGGAACAGGAGGCCGAGCTGGCCGAGGCCATCGGGCGCGAAGCGGTGATCGACCTGATCGCCACGGTCGGCTTCTACTCGGTGCTCGGGTACCTGCTGATGACCTACGAGACGCCGATCGACGATGACGTGGCCGAGGGGCTGGCCAAGGCGCCGCTGCCGCTCTGAACCCGCCGCCCGCCGCCAAAAACGCAGAACGCCCCGCCGGGAGGACCGGCGGGGCGTTTCGCATGGCAAGGCGCCGGGGGTCAGGCCGCCTCGGCGCCCTCGGCCACGTCGGCGGCGCCCGCCGCGGCCAGCAGCTGCGCGTTGCCGCCCGAGGCGGTGGTGTCCACGCACAGGTGCCGCTCCTGCATCACGTGGCCCAGGTCCGGCGCCGCGCATATCAGCGGCAGGATCGGGCCGGAGCGCGCCGCGAGCGCCGCCGCGTAGCCCCGCGCCGCCTCCGCATCGCCCCACCACAGCACGCCCGAGAGGCCGGTCAGCGCCCGCAGGGCCGCCGCATCCACGCCCCCCGGCGCCACGGCCGCCGCGCCGCCGAGGGCGCGCACGGCCTGCGCCTGCGCCTCCGCCGCCGCGCGGCCGGGCCCGAGGCACAGGACCGGCGCCCGCGGGACCATCCGCAGCCGGTTCGATTCGCCCGTCGGCCCCGGCATCTCGCGCGCCGGAACCGGGCGGCCCTGCCCCGCCGCGGCGTCCAGCGCCGCCTGCACCGCAGCCGCGTCCGCCGGCGCCTCCCAGGACGCCGAGACCACGCGCGCCTCGGGGCGGCGGAAGCGCGCGAGGTAGTTCGGCCCGCCCGCCTTCGGCCCGGTGCCGGAGAGACCCTCGCCGCCGAAGGGCTGCGATTCGACGACCGCGCCGACCTGGTTGCGGTTGACGTAGACATTCCCGGCCTCGACCCGGTCCGCCACCTGCTGCACCCGCGCGTCGATGCGGCTGTGCAGCCCGAAGGTCAGCCCGTAGCCGGCGCCATTCACCGCGTCGATCACCGCGTCCACCTCGCCCGCCTTGAAGGCGGCGATGTGCAGGACCGGGCCGAACACCTCGCGCCCGATGTCTTCAATGCCGTTCACCCGGATCAGCGCCGGGCCGGTGAAGCTGCCCTGCGCGGGCGCCTCCAGCCGCCGGATCAGCCGCCCCTCGGCCTCGGCCGCGGCGACATGCGCCTCGATCCCCTCGCGCGCCGCCTGGTCGATCACCGGGCCCACATCCGTGGAGAGCTTCCATGGGTCCCCGACGCTGAGCGCATCCATGGCGCCGAGGATCATCTCGGTCAGCGGCTTCGCGACGTCCTCCTGCACGTAGAGGCAGCGCAGGGCCGAGCAGCGCTGGCCCGCCGACTGGAAGGCCGAGGCGATGATGTCCCGCACCGCCTGTTCGGGCAGCGCGGTGCTGTCGACGATCATGGCGTTGAGGCCCCCCGTCTCGGCGATCAGCGGCGCGCCGGGGGCGAGGTGTTCGGCCATCGCCGCCTGGATGCGCCTGGCGGTCTCGGTCGAGCCGGTGAAGGCCACGCCGTCCACGCGCGCGTCCGAGGTCAGCGCGGCGCCGACCGCGCCGCCGCCCGGCAGCAGCTGGAGGGCATGGCGCGGCACCCCGGCCTCGTGCAGCAGGCGCACGGCCATGGCGGCCACCAGCGGCGTCTGCGGGGCGGGTTTGGCCAGCACCGCGTTGCCGGTGGCGAGCGCCGCGGCCACCTGCCCGGTGAAGATCGCCAGCGGGAAGTTCCAGGGGCTGATGCAGGTGAAGACCCCGCGCGGCGGCGTCGCGTCGGCGCCGTTCGCATAGAAGCGCAGGAAGTCCACCGCCTCGCGCAGCTCGGCCACGGCGTCCATCAGCGTCTTCCCGGCCTCGTCCGCCAGCGCGGCGAAGAGGGGGCCGTACTGGGCCTCGTAGAGGTCGGCGGCGGCGCGCAGGACCGCGGCGCGCGCCTCGGGCGGGGCGGTCCAGGGGCGGGCGGCGGCGAGGGCCGCGGCGGCGGCCTCGGGGCCCGCCTCCTCGACCTCGGCCACCACGTGCCCGTCGATGGGGCTGAGGACCGGGCGCAGCGGGCCGGGCGCGGCCTCGGCGGCGAGGATCGGCCCGGCGGAGGGGATCTCGGCCGCCCGCGCCGCGTCGATGCGGGCCAGCGTGGGGGCGTCCGACAGGTCGAACCCGGCCGAGTTGCGCCGCGAAGGCCCGAACAGCTCCGGCCCCGTCGGGATCAGCGGATGCGCGTCGGCCATGCCTTCAAGGGCGGCGAAGGGACAGGCGGCGATGGTCTCGGGCGCGACGCCCTCGTCCACGATCTGGTTCACGAAGCTGGAATTGGCGCCGTTCTCCAGCAGGCGGCGGACGAGATAGGCCAGCAGCTCGCGATGCGCCCCCACCGGGGCGTAGATGCGGCAGGCGGCCTTGCGGCGCTGGACGATGATGTCATGCAGCCGCTCGCCCATCCCGTGCAGGCGCTGGAACTCGTAGCCCTCGACGCCCCCGGCCATGCGCAGCACGGCGGCGACGGTATGGGCGTTGTGGGTGGCGAACTGGGGGTAGATCCGGCCGCGCCGGTCCAGCAGGCGGCGGGCGCAGGCGATATAGCTGACATCCGTGGCCTGCTTGCGGGTGAAGACGGGGAAATCCTCCAGGCCCTCGACCTGGGCGCGCTTGATCTCGGTGTCCCAGTAGGCGCCCTTCACCAGCCGCACGGCGATGCGGCGGTCGAGCTTGTCCGCCAGCGCGTGCAGCCAGTCGATCACCGGCAGGGCGCGGCGCCCGTAGGCCTGCACGACGACGCCGAAACCGTCCCACCCCTCCAGCGCGGGATCGGACAGCACGCCCTCGATCACCTTGAGCGACAGGACCAGCCGGTCCGCCTCCTCGGCGTCCACCGACAGCCCCATGCCTGCCTCGGCCGCCTGGCGGGCGAGGGCGCCGAGCGCGGGGACGAGGGCCGCCAGCGCCGCCTCCTCCTGCGCCACCTCGTAGCGGGGAAACAGGGCCGAGAGCTTGACCGAGATGCCCGGGTTGCGGCGCGGGTCATCCCCCTTGCAGCGCTTGGCGATGGCGGCGATGGCGCGCTGGTAGGCGTCCATGTAGCGCGCGGCGTCGGCATGGGTCATCGCCGCCTCGCCCAGCATGTCGAAGGAGTGGGTGTAGCCCTGCCCCTCACGCGTGCGGCCGCGGTCCATGGCGGCCTCGATGCTCTCGCCGAGGACGAACTGGCGGCCCATCTCCTTCATCGCGCGCTGCACGGCGGCGCGGATGACAGGCTCCCCGAGGCGCTTCACGGCGCCGCGCAGACGCCCCGCGATCCCCTGCCCGCCCTCGTCCAGCACGCGCCCCGTCAGCATCAGCGCCCAGGTCGACCCGTTGACCAGCGGCGAGGCGGAATGCCCGAGATGGCGGCCCCAGTCCGAGGGGGCGATCTTGTCCTCGATCAGCTCATCCACCGTCTCGGCGTCCGGGACGCGCAGCAGCGCCTCCGCGAGGCACATCAGCGCGATCCCCTCATCGGTCGAGAGGCCGTATTCGGCGAGGAACACCTCCATCAGCCCCGGTTTCGCCGAAGAGCGAATGTCCCGCACCAGCCCGGCGCCGTCGGCCGAGATGGCGGCGCGCTCGGCCGCGGGCAAGGCGGCGACGCGGGCGAGATCGGCCAGCAGCGGCCCCTCGGGGGCGCGCTTGCCGGCCTCGATGGCGGCGAACAGGCGGGAGATATGGGCGGCGGTGCTCATGGCGGGGCGCTTTCGGGGCTGGTGAATTGCGGCTCGGCCCATGGTACAGCAGGCCGGGCGGACGATCAGACCATTCCCGCCCGATCCGCAGTCCGACCGGAGCGATTTGAGCATGGATGATGGACGATATGACGAGAACGGCCTCGACCGTGCGGACCGCGCGATCCTGCGGGAGCTGGCGGCGGACGGGCGGATCTCGATGACCGAGCTTGCCCGGCGCGCGGGGCTGAGCAAGACGCCGGTGCTGGCGCGGGTGAAGCGGCTGGAGAAGGCGGGCTTCATCCAGGGCTACGGCGCGCGGCTGAACTGGGCGAAGATGGGCCGCGGCCGGGTGACCTTCGTGGAGGTGCGCCTGTCGGACACGCGCGAGCCTGCGCTGAAGGCGTTCCGCGACGCGGCGATGGCGGCCCCGGCGATCGTGGAATGCCACATGATCGCCGGGGCCTTCGATTACCTGCTGAAGGTCCGCACCCGCGATATCGACGAATACCGGCGGGTCATGGGAGAGGTGGTCTCGGCCATGCCCCACGTGTCCAGCACCTCGACCCACGTGGTGATGGAGCAGGTGAAGGACGAGATCGGGCCCGGCGGGCCGGAGTGAGGCGGGCCTGAGCGAGGCCCGCCCGCCTCCCCTCAGCCCATGCGGGCGAGGGCGTCCAGGAAGAAAGGCCGGAACCCCTCGGGGTGCTCGGACATCGGGAAGTGGCCGACTTCGTCCATGACCGCGATGGTCGCGCCGTCGATGGCGTCCGCGGTGCGCTGCGCGTCCTCGGGCGTGCAGGTCAGGTCATAGGCGCCGACGATGATGTGGACGGGGGTTTTCGACGTGTCGATGGCCCCGAGGCGCCCGATCAGGCTGTCATCCCGCGTGTAAAAGCTCAGGTCGCCGCGGAACACGCCGGGGCCGGATTGCATGAACATCCACTGCGTCGCCCAGCGGTCGGCGCCCGGCGCGTGGGGGGTGATGTTGGCCGAGACGAGGGCGGCGCCCATCTCGCCCCCATGCGCATCGGGGCGGTGGAACCAGTCGATATCGTACCAGGCGGGCTGGAAATCCGACGCCTCGATGGCGATGAAGCCCGAGAATTTCTCCGGGTGCAGGGCGGCGAGCTGCAGCGCGATGCGCCCGCCCATGGACACCCCCGCGAGGATCGGCTTCTCGAGGCCCAGCGCGTCGACCATGGCGAGGACCGTCTCGATATAGGCCTCGGTGGTGAGAAGGTATTCTTCCGTCTCCCAGCCCTCGGGCGGCAGGGATTTGCCGTGCCAGGGCATGTCGAAGGCGATCAGGCGGTGGCTGTCGGTGATCTCCGCGTCGTTCATCTGCGCGCGCCACTGGCCGGTATGGGCGCCGGCGGTGTGCAGGCAGAGGACCGGGCGGCCCTGCCCGGCCTCCTCGAAATAGACCCGGTGCGGACGGCCCGAGAGGGTGAGGTGCACGTAGCGCCCCGTGATCGGCTCGATCCCCTGCGGCGCGGGCGCCGGGGCGGCGGCGGGGGCCGGTTCGCGGCCCAGCGCCATGAATTCCTTGAAGAAGCGCAGGTTCTTGACCAGCGCCAGGATGTCGCCGTCGATCGACCCGCGGCCGATCTTCACCAGCCCGAAGATGTCGTGGAAGCCCGGCGCGGGGGCGGCCTGCCAGAACGCTTCCAGCGCCGCGGCATCCGTTGAAAAGGCGAAGCGCCACGGCGTCTTGCGGCTCGGGCCCGGGGTCGCGTCGACGAGGCGGCCCTTCTCGAAGGTCAGGTAGAATTCGTCCCCGTCCACCCGCAGCAGCACGGTGTCCGAGAACAGGCGCCCGAGGCGCACGAGGTGGGGCGTTGCGTCGAGGCGCCACCGCATGGCGTCGAGCTTGGCGATCATCGGGTCTCCTTTCCCGCGTCCCGCGGGGCCGTTCCGGCGCGGTCCGCCGCGCGGAGGCGCAGGGTGCAGCGGCGGCGGCGCGGTTCCAATACCTTTCGCGGTATGGGCCGATACCGCCCGGCGGGCGGCGCCCGGCCCCGGCCCCAGTCCCGCCCGTCCGCCGCCCCGCCCTGCCGCCCGGAGTATGGAGCGATACCGCGCCGGGCATTGGCCCCGCCCCGCCGCGCCGATCAATATGCCGCCGAGGCCGCGCCGCCGACCACCGCCGCGCCGCCGACCACCGCCAGGGAAGCAACCGGGGCCGCCGCACGGACCCCGCGGGAGGAGGACCGCCCCATGCGCAACGTCACCATCGACAACGTCACCGACATCGTGCTCGCCTCGATGGGCAGGCACGGCGAACAGACCCCGCGCCAGCAGGAGGTGATGGCCAGCCTCGTCAAGCACCTGCACGCCTTCTGCAAGGACGTGAAGCTGCAGCATTCCGAGTTCCTCTACGCCTGCGACTATCTCGGCCGCGCGGGCGCGCTGTGCAGCGACAAGCGGCAGGAATTCATCCTGCTGGGCGACATCCTCGGGGTCGAGGTGCTGGTCGACATGCTCACCCGCCCCGTGCGCGACGGCGAATCCGAGAGCACCGTCCTCGGGCCGTTCTACCGCGAGAACCCGCCGGTCCTTCCCAACGGCGCCTCCTGCGTGCTGAAGGATTTCGAGGGGCAGGAGACGGTGCTGGTCGAGGGCGTGATCCGCGACACCGACGGGAACCCGATCGAGGGCGTCCTCGTGGACATCTGGGAGGACGCGCCGAACGGCCTCTATGAAAACCACGACCCCGAGCAGCCCGACTACAACCTGCGCGGCCGCTACATGACCGATGCCGAAGGGCGCTACGCCTTCCGCGCGCTGCGCCCCGCGCCCTACCCGATCCCCGAGGACGAGACCGCGGGCGAGCTGATCCACGCCATGGGCCACCACCCGATGCGCCCCGGGCACATCCATTTCCTGCTGGAGAAGGAGGGCTTCGGGACGCTGGTCAGCCAGGTCTTCGACTCGGAGTCGGATTACATCGACAACGACTCGGTCTTCGCGGTGAAGGAGAGCCTGATCGCCAGGTTCGAGAAAGCGGCCCCCGAGCACGGGACCGACCTGCACGTGACCTTCGACTTCGTGCTGGCCCCCGCGGCGGCGGCGGAGACGCTCGCCGCCGAGTGAGGCCTCGGGGCCGCGCGCGCCGCTCCCGTGCGTCGCGCGGCCTCCACGCGGCGCGGCCCGCCTGCACGGCCCCGCCCGCGCCCCCGTCGCCCCCGGCGCCGGGGGCTTTTTCGTCTTGCCCCGGTGGGCGGGCGGCGGTTCGATGACGCCCCGCCCGCCCCTTCAGCGCGCGCCCTTCGCAAGGACCCGGCCCATGAACGTCAAGCAGCTGCGCTATTTCGTGGCGGTGGCCGAGGAGCTGCATTTCGGCCGCGCCGCCGGGCGGCTCGGCATGGCGCAGCCGCCGCTCTCGCGCCAGATCAAGCAGTTCGAGGAGGAGCTCGGCGCGGTCCTGTTCAACCGCGGCCGCAACGCGGTGACCCTGACCCAGGCGGGCGAGCGGCTGCTGGTGCGCGCCCGGGCCATCCTGGCGCAGATCGAGGATGCGCGGCGCGAGATCCGGCGCATCGGCGAGGGGGCCGAGGGGCGGCTTCGGATCGGCTTCGTCGGCTCGGCCACCTACGGGATCCTGCCGACGATCATCAAGAGCTTCCGCGCCGGGCATCCGGACGTGGAGCTGAGCCTTTCGCCGATGAACAATGCGCGCCTGCAGCGGGCGCTGGTGGCGCGCGAGATCGACGTGGCCTTCGCGCGCCCGGCGCTGGAGGACGCCGAGTTCTCCACCCGGCGGCTGCAGGACGAGCCGCTGGTGCTGGCGGCGCCGGACACGCTCGATCTCGGGCCCTCGGCGGATCTCTCGGCGCTCGCGGACCAGACCTTCCTGCTCTACCCCGAATATCCGCGGCCGTCCTACGCCGATTTCGTGATCGACGCCTGCGCCGAGCACGGGGTGGAGATCGCGAAGCGGGCCTTCACCATGGACCTGCAGACGGCGCTGAGCCTGGTGGCGATCGGCGAGGGGGTGTGCATCGTGCCGCGCTCGGTCGGCTCGGCGCAGCGGCACGGGATCCGGTTCCACCCCATCGCCCAGAAGCTGCGCCAGACGGCGCTGTCGGTGAACAGCCGCCTCGATGAGCAGGGCGTCCACGTGAAGGCGTTCCTGACCATCGCCCAGCAGGTGGCGCGGCGGGTGCTGAAGACGGCGCACGGCTGAGCGGAACGGCGCCTGAGCGGGTCGGCGGAGCGCAGCAAAGGAAGGCGCGCGCCCGGCGGCGGCGCAGCCGTCGCCTCCGCCCGCGCGTGCGGGGGGCTTGTCCCCTCGCCGAGCGGGCGGATCGCCGGTTGAGGGCGGGGGCGGACGGCCGTCCTCGGGGGGCGTGACGCCCCCGCTCGTCCGCCCGGCCGCGCGGGGCGCGGCGGCGCTTGCGGCGGGCCTGGGCGCCCCTCAGGCCCCCGCGGCGCGGGTCATGCCCCCGGTCCGGTCGCGGCGGAAACGGTTCACCGCCTCCATGTCGAGGGCCACGCCGATCCCGTCCCCCTCGGGCAGGTGCACGGCGAAATCGCGGTAGACCAGCGGCGTTTGCAGGATCTCCTCGCGCATCAAGAGCGGGCCGAACAGCTCGCAGCCCCAGGCCAGCCCGGGCTGCGCGGAGAACAGGTGCAGCGCAGCCGCCGTGCCCACCCCGGCCTCGAGCATCGTGCCGCCGTAAAGGCCCAGCCCCGCGGCCCGGCCCATGGCGCAGACCGCGGCCGCGGGGGCGAGGCCGCCCGACTGCGCGATCTTCACCGCCAGCACATCCGCCGCCCCCGCGGCGCAGACGGCCATCGCGTCGGCAGGCCCCTGCAGCGCCTCGTCCGCCATCACCGCGATCTCGTAGCCCGCGGTCAGCGCGGCCATGCCGTCGCGGTCCCCGGCGGCGATGGGCTGCTCCACGAGGTCGCAGCCGATCTCCTGCAGCCCGCGCAGGCCCCAGCGGGCGTCGTGGCGCGACCAGGCCTGGTTGACGTCGACGCGGATCGAGGCCCGCCCCTCCACCGCCCGGGCGATGGCCGCGACATGGGCCACGTCCTCGCGCACCGGGCGCTTGCCGATCTTGAGCTTGAAGATGTCGTGGCGCCGGGTCTCCAGCATCTCCAGCGCCTCTTCCGCATCCGTCTCGGAGCGGCCCGAGGCGAGGGTCCAGGCGCAGGGGATGGCGCGGCGCATCGCGCCCCCGAACAGGCGGTGCAGCGGGGTTCCGAGCCGCCGCGCCAGCCCGTCCCAGAGCGCGGTCTCCACCGCGCAGCGGGCGATGGGATTGCCGCGCACCACCTTGCCCATCAGCGCCGCGGCGCCCGCGACCTCGTCCGCCGGGCGCCCGACAAGCGCCGGCGCGATATAGGCGTCGACGGCGGTCTTGATGCTCTCGGGGCTTTCGGCCCCGTAGGACATGCCGCCGATCGATGTCCCCTCGCCCAGCCCCTCCGAGCCGTCCGAGAACAGGACCCGCACCAGCACGATGGACTGCACGGTCATCGTGGTCATCGACAGCACGTGGCCGCGGATCGTGGGGAGGTCGACGAGGATGGTCTCGATGCGGTCGATGCTGGTCACGTGGGGCGCGCCTTCAGGCAGGGGATAGGGATCGGGCGCCAGAATGCCCGGGCGGGCGCGGGCGGGGCAAATACCCGGGCGATCTCATCCGATACCCGCGGGCGACGCCGGGGGCGCGACGCGGGCGAGGCGGCGCAAGCGGTCTGCAGCGGATCTGAAGAATTCAAGAATACCGGAAGACCTGCACAGCGTATTCACCAAACTCCTCTTGAGAATCCGCAGAGCTTCTCGCAGAATTCAGCGGCGAGCACGCCGAGGGACTTGGACGTCACTCCCCCCTGCATCGGCGGCCAGCCCCCCTGCTCGCGCGCCGTCGCCCGACCGCCCCGTCGGGCGCGGCGCCCGGCGACGGAGCGGTCGGCACGCCACGGCCCGCCGCCCCGACCGCCCGCGGCCAGGTCCCGCCCGCCCCCCGGGACCGGACCTGGCCGCGGGCCCTTGCCGCGACGGGCGGCCCAGCGCGCCGCCCGAACCGACCGCGCCCCGCGCGCCCCGCCTTCTGCGCCCCCGTGCGCGCCACCTCCTGCGCCCACCGTGCGCGCCACCTTCCGCCCCCCGTGCGCGCCACCTTCCGCCCCCCGCACGCGCCGCCTTCTGCGCCCCCGTGCGCGCCGTCATGTGCGCCGCGGCGCCGCCCCTCGCCCCGACCGGCCCTTCGCATCTGCACACAAAGGGCGCACATGCGGCGAAAAAGCGGCGCGCAATTGGGCGCCCGGGGCGAAACGCCTGTTTTTCCGCCCGGCGGTTTCGCGAAACCCTTGTTTCCAGCGGCCCGAATCGCTTCCCTGAACGGGCAGGACGCTTAGGGTTCCGCTCACCCCGCCAACCGTGCCGCCGGGGTGAGGCCTGGTCCGAGAAGCGTCACCCGCCCGGCAAATTCCGGCGCGGGCACACGGCGGGCCAAAATCCCGGGAGAGCACTGCGACGGTCGACCCGCGCTCTTTCTCCATGTTCCGCAAGCGGGCTGTTCGGCATCCTCAGACCGCGGCGGAACGCAACGGGGAACACGATGTCCAAACCGATCCTGTCCGCGGCGCTCGGCGCGCTACTGCTCTCCACCGCCCTCGGGGGCGCCCCGGCGATGGCCGAGGAGAAGACCGAGTTCCGCATCGCCTGGTCGATCTATGTCGGCTGGATGCCCTGGGGCTACCTGGAAGACAGCGGGATCATGGACAAGTGGGCCGACAAGTACGGCATCGACGTCGAGATCGTGCAGATCAACGACTACGTGGAGTCCATCAACCAGTACGCCGCGGGCGCCTTCGACGGCGTGACCGCGACCAACATGGACACGCTCTCGATCCCCGCGGGCGGCGGCGTGGACACCACCGCGCTGATCATCGGCGACTATTCCAACGGCAATGACGCGGTGATCGTGAAGGAGGGCGGCCTCGCCGACCTCAAGGGCAAGCCGGTCAACCTGGTGGAGCTTTCGGTCTCCCACTACCTGCTGGCGCGCGGGCTCGACACCGTGGGGCTGGAGGAGAGCGACCTCGGCGGCGTCATCAATACCTCGGACGCCGACATGATCGCCGCCTTCCAGACCGCGGACGTGGAAGCCGTCGTCACCTGGAACCCGCTGGTGGCCGAGATCCTCGAGGATCCGAAGGCGACCAAGGTGTTCGACAGCTCGCAGATCCCCGGGGAGATCCTGGACCTGCTGGTGGTGAACACCGGGACGCTGGCCGACAACCCCGCCTTCGGCAAGGCGCTGGCCGGCGCCTGGTACGAGGTGATGGGGCTGATGCAGGCCGGGGACGAGGCCGCGCTGACCGCGATGGCCGAGGCCTCGGGCACGGACCTTGCCGGCTACAAGGCGCAGATGGCGGCGACCGAGCTCTTCTTCGACCCCGCCGCCGCGGTGGCGCAGGCCGAGAGCGCGGATCTGCCCAGGACCATGGTCACGGTGGCCGAGTTCCTGTTCGACAAGGGCATCCTCGGCGTCGGCGCGCCCTCGGCCGATTTCATCGGCGTTGCCTACCCCGACGGGACCGTCACCGGCGACGCGAACAACGTGAAGTTCCGCTTCGACGCCACCTACATGCAGATGGCCGCCGACGGCGCCCTCTGATCCCGCGACCCCGCTGGGGGGAGAGGGCCGCGCCCGGGGGGACCTTCCCTCCGCCCCGCGCGCGGCCCGGGCCGCCGGGCCGCGCCGCTTCCCATGGGCGGCCCGGCGGCCGCGACACGCGCCCCCGGCCCCGGCGCGCCCCGCCGCGCGCCCCCTGCCCGCGCCGCCCCGGCCCGGCGCCCCCCGTGTCCGCCCGTTCCGCAGCCCGCCCCCGGAGGCCCCATGCGCCTGATCAACCGCAGACCATCCCGCCGCGCGGCCGTGCTGCTGGGGGCGCTCCCGTTCCTGGCGGTGCTGATCGCCTACCAGGTCGGCTCGGACATCCGGCTGGCCGAGAACCCGGCGGACAAGCTGCTGCCCGCGCCCTCGACCATCCTCGAGACCGCCGAGCGCATCTTCACCGAGCCCGACCGGCGCTCGAAGACCGTGCTTCTCTGGGCCGACACCGCGGCGAGCCTCGAGCGGCTGGCCTTCGGCGTGGGCGCGGCGGCGCTGATCTCGCTGCTCTTCGGGCTGGCCATCGGGCTGGTTCCCTATGCGCGGGCCAAGTGGAACGCCTTCGTCAACGTCCTCTCGATGGTGCCGCCGCTGGCGCTGCTGCCGATCCTCTTCATCGTGTTCGGGCTGGGCGAGGCCTCCAAGATCGTCCTCATCGCCGTGGGCGTGACCCCGTTCATGATCCGGGACCTCTCGCAGCGCGTCCTCGACATCCCGCATGAGCAGATCGTCAAGGCGCAGACGCTGGGGGCCACGTCGCTGGTCATCGCCATCCGCGTCGCCCTGCCCCAGCTTCTGCCGCGCCTCATCTCCGCCGTGCGGCTCTCGCTCGGCTCGGCCTGGCTGTTCCTGATCGCGGCGGAGGCGGTCGCGTCCGACGTGGGCCTCGGCTACCGCATCTTCCTCGTGCGCCGCTACCTCGCCATGGACGTGATCCTGACCTACGTCATCTGGATCACCTTGCTGGCCTTCCTGGTCGACCTCGCGCTCAAGACCCTGTCGCGCAAGGCGTTTCCGTGGATGGAGGCCGGGCTATGAGCTTCGTGAGCGTGCGCGACATCTGGCAGTCCTATGACGGGCGGCCCATCCTGGAACGGGTGAACCTGGACGTCGACGAAGGCGAGTTCGTCTCCATCGTCGGGGCTTCGGGCTGCGGCAAGTCCACCTTCCTGCGGCTGCTGCTGGCCGAGGAACGGCCCACGAAGGGCGAGATCCGCATCGACGGCGGCGAACCGGCGCAGGAACCGAACCCCGAGCGGGGCGTGGTGTTCCAGCGCTACTCCGTCTTCCCGCACATGACGGTGCGCGAGAACATCGTGGCCGCCGAGGCGTTCAAGACCCGGCTCGGCTTCCTTGGCCGCGCCGCCCGCCGCGCCGCGCTGGCGCGGGCGGACGAGACCCTCGAGCGCATCGGCCTGTCCCATGTCGCGGGCGCCTACCCCGCGACGCTCTCGGGCGGGATGCAGCAGCGCCTCGCCATCGGCCAGGCGCTGACCGCCCGCCCGCGGATCCTCTTGCTGGACGAGCCCTTCGGCGCGCTCGACCCGGGCACGCGCCTCGCGATGCATGACTTCCTGGTCGAGCTGCGCGGCGAGACCGCGATGACCGTGTTCATGGTCACCCATGACCTGGAAGAGGGGTTCAAGCTCGGCGACCGGGTGCTGGTCTTCGACAAGCCCCGCTGGGACCCTCACGACCCCAACGCCTGGGGCGCCACCATCACCTACGACTTCAACGCGCGCGACGGGGGCATCCCGTTCCAGCCGCGCGATGCGTTCGACAATATCGGAGAGCGGGATGTCGCCTGAGCCGTCACGCGATCCAGTCCACGTCCTGTCCCGGACCGGTCCAGCCGTAAACGCGCCAGCCGTTCTCGATCCGCGCGCCGGGGACATGGATCGCGGCGAGGGCGGCGCGGATCTCTTCCACGCCCGCCACCTCGCTGGCGAAGATGTCGACATGGCGGCAGTAGCCGTACCAGCCGCCTTTCGCGCCGGGACAGCGGAAGTGATGGACCCACTCGCGATCAATGGGGGCGTAATGCCCGTTCGTGGCCATGGTTCTGTAGGGCGGACCGCCGAGCGCACACATCGCAAGCCGCAGCTCATCCCACTTCGTGCGGTTCATGACCGGCCGCAAATCCTGATCATCCATCCCGCGCCTCCGACGTCGCCCACCGGCGGTGCAGGCTATCACAACTGACCAAGGGGTCTCCGATGTTTCCGTTCTCTCAGGAGCGCACCCGCTCGCACCATCCCTCGGACCAGGCGAAGGCGCTGGAGGACCGCCGCCTGCGCCGCCACCACCCGGACCTGACCAAGCTCGCCGGCTGGAAGGCGATGCAGAAGGAGGGCGAGCTGCCCGAGGGCCGCTGGGACGAGGAGCGCCGCTGGGCGCTGCGCATGGGCCTGACCGGGGCGGCCAGCATCGAGGACAAGTCGATCCCCACCTTCGCCCGCGGCGAGCTTCCCCATTTCGCGGGCATCAACACGTTCCTGAAGGCGCCCTATGCCGAGGACGTGCTGGAGGTCGGCCACTACGACGCCACCGTCCTCGGCATCCCCTTCGACGGCGGCACCACCTACCGGCCCGGCACCCGCTTCGGCCCGCAGGGGGTGCGCAAGATCAGCGCCCTCTACACCCCCTACAACTACGAGCTCGGCGTCGATCTGCGCGAGCAGATGACGCTCTGCGATGCTGGCGACGTGTTCACCATCCCGGCGAATATCGAGAAGTCGTTCGACCAGATCAGCCGGGCGGTGAGCCACGTGGCCTCCTCGGGCTCCTTCCCGATCATGATCGGCGGCGACCACTCCATCGGCTACCCGTGCGTGAAGGGCATCGCCGACGTCACCTCGAAGAAGATCGGCATCGTCCATTTCGACCGCCACGCCGACATCCAGGAGAAGGATCTCGACGAGCGGATGCACACCACGCCCTGGTTCCACGCCACCAACATGCCCAATGTTCCGGCCAAGAACCTCGTGCAGATCGGCATCGGCGGCTGGCAGGTCCCGCGCGAGGCGGTGAAGGTGGCGCGCGAGCGCGAGACCAACATCATCACCATGGGCGACATGGAGCGGATGGGCGTCGACAAGACCGCCGAGATGGCGCTGGAGATGGCCTGGGACGGGGTGGACATGGTCTACATGTCCTTCGACATCGACAGCATCGACTGCGGCTTCGTCCCCGGCACCGGCTGGCCCGAGCCGGGCGGGTTCCTGCCGCGCGAGGCGCTGGCGCTGGCCTCGAAGGTCGCCGCGGAAGGCCTGTGCGGGATGGAGCTGGTCGAGGTCTCGCCCCCCTACGACACCTCGGACATCACCGCGCTGATGGGCACGCGGGTGATCGTGGACGTGCTCGGGGCCATGGTGTCGAACGGCAAGATGGGCGCGCACAAGAAGCACATCGACAAGCCGGTGCAGTTCCCCCACGGGGAATTCGAGGGCCATCGCTGGTCGAACAAGCGATGAGGCGGGCGAATTCCAGCGGGATCGCCCGGCCGCAGGCCGGGCTGCGCCCGACCCTCCCCCCGGGAGGGCGCAATGGCGACGTCGCGCGCCATGCCGCCCTCGGCGCGGGCCTTGACGCGCGCCCCCTGCCTTCCACGTTCCGCTGCGCCCACCCAGGGTCGGGCGCAGCCCTTCTTTCGCTGATCGGAGCGTCTCATGCCGCATGAACACGGGCCGGACGGCCATCATCACCATGGCCATGACCACGGCCATCACCATCACCACGGCCACGACCATCCCCATGGCGGCCATGGCCACAACCACGCCCACCCGGACCACCTGCATTCGCACATGCACCACGCGGACGAGGCGGCGGACCTGCAGGTCCTCGCCACCCAGTTCATCGAGGGGTTCCTGTCCGCCAAGGACAAGACCAGCTACCTCAAGCTCGCCGGCGTTCCGTTCGAGCGTCCCGGCAAGGGCGGCGCGAAGGCGCTGAAGCTGGTGGACGTGGAGCTGAAGACCGACTGGCAGGTCGGCACGGCCTCCCCCTCCTTCGGCTCGCGCGAGCTCAGCTACCTTCCGTTCCCGGGCGAGATGGTGCAGGAGCGGACCAACATAGGCCTCGTCTACGTGTCGATGGACGAGAAATCCGTCCTCGACATCCGGGACTTTCTTTACGCACGCAAACAGGAGATCGAAGCATGAAGACCCTCGCCGCAACCGCCGCCGCCATCCTTTCCGCCGCCCCCGCGCTGGCCCATGACGGCGCCCACATGCACCCGCACGGGGCCGAGGCCGGGCCGGGCGCGATCCTCGCCTCGCTGGCGCTGCTGGCCATGGTCATGGGCGCGGTCGCCTACTGGCGGCGCTGAAGGACGGACCGAGAGGGACAGGCGGGGACAGGCGAAAACGCCGCCCCGCGGCAAAGGAAAGGGCGCGGCCGGTTTCCCGGCCGCGCCCTTCCGCGTTTCAGCGGGGACAAGGCCCCTGCCTGGATCAGGTCACGGGGTCACTTCACGTCGAAGCGGTCGGCGTCCATCACCTTGGTCCAGGCCTTGACGAAGGCCGACACGAACTTCGCGCCGTCGTCATCGCAGGCATAGACCTCGGCCAGCGCGCGCAGCTGGCTGTTCGAGCCGTAGATCAGGTCCACGCGGGTCCCGGTCCACTTGGCGGCGCCGGTCTTCAGGTCCTTGCCCTCGAACACGCCCGGCTGCCCGTCGACCTGCTTCCACACCGTCGAGGTGTCGAGGATGTTGGTGAAGAAGTCGTTGGACAGCACCCCCACGCGGTCGGTCAGCACGCCATGCGCGGTCCCGCCATGGTTGGCCCCCAGCACCCGCAGACCGCCCAGCAGCGCCGTCATCTCGGGCGCGGTCAGGGTCAGCAGCTGGGCGCGGTCCACCATCATCTCCTCGGCCGGGATCGCGTAATCGGCCTTGAGGTAGTTGCGGAACGCATCCGCCTCCGGCTCCAGCACGCTGAAGCTGTCGGCGTCGGTCTGCGCCTCGGTCGCGTCGGTGCGGCCGGGGGTGAAGGGCACGGTCACGTCGTGGCCGCCCGCCTTCGCCGCCGCCTCGATCCCCGCGCAGCCGCCCAGCACGATCAGGTCGGCGAGCGAAACCTTCTTGTCGCCCCTGGCGTCGAACGCCGCCTTCACGCCTTCATAGGCCTTGAGGGTGGCGGCCAGGGTCTCGGGCTCGTTCACCTCCCACCCCGACTGCGGGGCGAGGCGGATGCGCGCGCCATTGGCGCCGCCGCGCTTGTCCGAGCCGCGGAAGGTCGAGGCCGAGGCCCAGGCGGTGTAGATCAGGTCGCGCTGCGAGACGCCGCAGGACAGCAGCTCGGCCTTCAGCGCCGCCGCGTCCGCGTCGTCGATCAGCGGGTGATCCACGGCCGGAACCGGGTCCATCCAGATCAGCTCCTCGTCCGGCACGTCCGGGCCGAGGAACAGCGCCCGCGGGCCCATGTCGCGATGGGTCAGCTTGTACCAGGCGCGGGCGAAGGCGTCGGCGAACTCCTCCGGGTTGGCATGGAACCGGCGCGAGATCTTCTCATAGGCCGGGTCCATGCGCATCGCCATGTCGGCGGTGGTCATCATCGGCATGGCCTTGCCCTTGCCGTCGGCCGAGGGGGGCATGTCCTCTTCCTTGATGTCCTTGGGCTGCCACTGCCAGGCGCCCGCGGGGGACTTCACCAGCTCCCACTCATAGCCGAACAGCAGGTCGAAATAGCCCATGTCCCACTGGGTCGGGTTGGTGGTCCAGGCGCCCTCGATGCCGGAGGTGATGGTGTCGATCCCCTTGCCGGACTTGTGGGAGGAGAGCCAGCCGAAGCCCATCGCCTCGAGCGGCGCGGCCTCGGGGTCCGGGCCGACATGGGCCGCATCCCCGGCGCCGTGGGCCTTGCCGAAGGTGTGGCCGCCCGCGGTCAGGGCCACCGTCTCCTCGTCGTTCATCGCCATGCGCGCGAAGGTCTCGCGCACGTCGCGGGCCGAGGCGAGCGGATCGGGGTTCCCGTCCGGGCCTTCCGGGTTCACGTAGATCAGGCCCATCTGAACGGCGGCCAGCGGGTTCTCGAGCTCCCGGTCGCCGGAATAGCGCGAATTGGGCTTGTCCGAGGTCGCCAGCCACTCGGTCTCGGCGCCCCAGTAGATGTCCTCCTCCGGCTCCCAGATGTCTTCGCGGCCGCCCGCGAAGCCGAAGGGCTTGAGGCCCATGGACTCGATCGCGCAGTTGCCGGCGAGGATGTAGAGGTCGGCCCAGGAGATCTTGTTGCCGTATTTCTTCTTGATCGGCCACAGCAGGCGGCGGGCCTTGTCGAGGTTGCCGTTGTCGGGCCAGGAGTTCAGGGGGGCGAAGCGCTGCGCGCCCGCGCCCGCGCCGCCGCGGCCGTCGCCCATGCGGTAGGTGCCGGCGGAATGCCAGGCCATGCGGATGAAGAAGCCGCCGTAATGGCCGTAATCGGCGGGCCACCAGTCCTGGCTGTCGGTCATCAGCGCGAACAGGTCCTGCTTCACCGCCTCGAGGTCGAGCGACTTGAACGCCTCGGCATAGTTGAAGTCAGGGTCCATCGGGTCGGTCTTGGCCGACTGCTGGCTCAGGACCTTCAGGTTCAGCTGGTTCGGCCACCAGTCGCTGTTCGAGCGCGCGCCGACATTCATCGGCTGGTGCATCACCGGGCACTTGCCCTGCGGGCTGTCGCTGCCGTCCATCATGTCGTCTCTCCCTTTTGGTCTCGTTGCTTGCGTGACGCGCAGGGGCGGCCGAGGGGGGCCGCGTCCTGCTTCGACTCGGACCATAACGCCGCAGTTCGATCAGGCAAATTTGCATCTTCTGATCGGGATGATAATTTCACCTGATAATGCATCTCACGCTCCGCCAGCTTCGCTATTTCAAGGCCCTCGCGCGCGAGGGGCATTTCGGCCGCGCGGCCGAGGCCAGCGCCGTGTCGCAGCCCGCCTTGTCCATGCAGATCAAGGAGCTGGAGGAGCATCTGGGCGCCGCCCTGTTCGAGCGCGGCGCGCGCCGGGTGCGCCTGACGGGGCTGGGGCGGGAGTTCGAGCTGCGGGTGGACGAGATCCTGCGCCAAGTGGACGAGCTGGGGGAGCTCGCGCGCATCTCCCGCGACCGGCTCGCCGGGCCGCTGCGGATCGGCGTGATCCCCACCATCGCGCCCTATCTTCTGCCGCGGCTGATCTCGGACCTCTCTCGCGCCCATGACGGCATCGACATCCGCCTGCGCGAGACGGTCACCCCCCGGCTGCTGGAGGAGCTCGGCGACGGGCGCATCGACCTCGCCATCCTCGCGCTGCCGGTCTCGGAGCCGTCGCTGACCGAGGTGCCGCTGTTTGAGGAGGAGTTCGTGCTAGTCCGCCCCGAGGGCGAGGCGGGCCGCCCGGTCCCGGACGGCGAGGCGCTGCGCGAGATGCGCCTGCTGCTGCTCGAGGAAGGCCACTGCTTCCGCGACCAGGCGCTGACCTTCTGCAACATGCACAACGCCCCCCCGCGCGAGATCATGAACGGCTCGTCGCTGGCCACCCTGGTGCAGATGGTCGGGGCCGGGATCGGCGTGACGCTGATCCCGCAGATGGCGGTGGCGGTGGAGACCCGCTCGGCCGCCGTGTCGGTGGACCGGCTGGCGGCGCCGCGGCCGAGCCGCACCATCGGGCTGGTCTGGCGCCGCTCCACCCCCATGGCCGACCAGCTGCGCGGGCTGGCCGAGGAGATCCGCGCCTCGGCCGCCGCCCTGCGGGCCGAGACCGGGGCGCCCGGCGGCGGCGCGGGAACCCCGGGTTAACCGTTCGTCTGCATGCTGCGCCCGCCGGGGGTCCGCACGGGGCCCCCGCGCCCCCGCGACGGCAGGACGAGCGAGACCCAGCATGAACACCCCCGCCCCCACCGGGCCCAAGGGCGCCGACGCGGACGCGCCCCTTTCCGAAGCGCTTGAGGACGCGGCGGAGGTCGAGGACGCGGCCCTGTCCGAGGCGGACGCGGACGCCGCGCTCGCGGCCGAAGCCCTCGAGGACGCGCTGGACGAGGACCTTCTCGGCGCCGCCGGGGAGGAGGAGGAGAACGACGACGAAGCCTTCGCCGACGCGGCGGAGGAAGACGGCGCGCTTGAAGGCGAAAACCTCGATGCCGGGGACGAGGGTGGCGAGGCGGACGCCGAGGAGACGCCCGAGGACGCGCTTTCGGAGGACGACGCGCCCGACGACGCGCTGTCCGATGACGAGATGATCGACGACGAGATGATCGCCGACGAAACCGAGGCGGACGACGCCCTCGCCGGGGCGGAGACGGCGGACGACGCCCTCGCCGGGGCGGAGACGGCGGAAGACGACCTCGCGGAAGACGACCTCTCGGACGAAGACCTGGCCGAGGGAGACCTGGCCGAGGAAGAGGGCGACCTCCCCGAGGAAGACGCGGCCGCGGAGGCGGTCGAGGAGGACGCGCCCGCGGACGCGACTTTCGATGAAGACGAGGAAGACCTCGAAGACGCCCTTCTCGACGGCGACGAAAGCGCCGAGGCCGAGGCGCCTGCCGCGGAGGACCTCGAGGAGGACGCCCTTCTCGACGAGGCGGCGCCCGAACCCGAACCGGAAGACGAAGCGGACGCCGAAGCGGAGATCGAGGCGCAGACCGCGGCGAAACCCGAACCGGATGCTGAACCGGAGATCGAGGCGGAAGCGGACCCCGCGCCGGAACCGGCCCTCGAAGCCGACCCCGAACCGGCCGCCGCCGAAGCCGCGGCCGAGGCCGCCCCCTCGCCCGGGGCCCGCGCCCGCGCGCTCCTCCAGGCCGGGCTCGCCACCCACCTTCTGTCCATCGACCCGGGGGCGGAGGACCACGCCGCCCTCCTGGCCCCGCTGCTGCCGCGCATCGACGGCCCGCTGTTCCGCGTCGCCCCCACCCTCTACGCCCTGCGTGCGCAGGCGGGCGACGCGCTCGACGCGGACATCCCCGCGGGCTGCACCGCCGCGCCCATCGACGCGCCGGAAGACGCCCCCGACACGCCCGCCGGGGACGAGGGCGCCCCCTCGCTCGCGCTCCTCGCCCCGCTCGCCGACGCCGCCCTGCGCGCCGCCGGTCCGCACCTTGTCATCGACGCGGGCTACGCCGCCGATCTCGCCGCCGACGCCGCGCGGCGCACGGCCGAGGGCGTCGCCGCCGCCGTCGCCGCCGCCGACGCCCCCCGCCTGCGCGCGCAGGTGGTCGAACAGGCGGCCGAGGCGCAGGCCCCGCTGCTGGCGCGGATCGACGCCGTCGCCGCGGGCTTCGACGCGCTGCGGGCCGAGACCGGCGCCGCCCTCGTCGCCCGGCTCGACGCCCTCCAGTCCGCCCTCGACGCCCTGCGCGAGGAAGCCGCCCCCGGCGACGCGCTCGGACCCGTCCTGGCCGAGGCGCTCGCCGCCTCCGAGGCGCGGCTGGTCGACCGCCTCGCCCCCGCGGAGTCCGACGGGGAGGCCGCCGACGCCGCGCTGGAGACCCTGCGCGCCGAGCTCTCGCGCGACCGCGAGACCCGGCGCAGGCGCCACGACGCGCTCTCGCGCCGCCTCGACGGGCTGCGCGGCGCCATCGAAAGCGTCGACCCGACCCCCCGCCTCGACGCCCTGTCCGAGGAGATGTCGGCCTGGCGCGACGCCGCGCTCGGCGCCCTCGCCCGCCCGCTGACCGACCGGATCGACGCCGCGGCGGACGACCTCGCCGCCCGGATCGAGGCGGGCGCCCGCGCCGGGGCCGCGGCCTCGGACGGGCTGCGCGTGGCGCTCTCGACCGCCGAGGGCGCGCAGACCGTGCTCGCCGCCCAGGTCGCCCGGATGGAGGAGGCCGCGGCCGCGCTGACCGCCCGGCTCGGGGCGCTCGAGGCGCGGATCGAGGGCGGGGCGGAGGCGATGCACCAGGCCATCGCGGGGCTCGAAGACCGGCTCGCCGCGCGCGACCCGGGGCCGGGCATCCTCGACGCCATCGCCGCGCTGCAGGCCGGGCTGGCCGATGCGCCCGGCCCGGACATGGGCCCGGTCGAGGCGCTCGCGGACCGGATCGCGGCGCTGGAGAAACGCGCCGAGGCCGACGGCGCCGCCACCCGCGCGGCGCTGGGCGGGATCGCCGCGCGCTCGGAAGGCGCGGCGACGGCGGCCGATCTCGACGCCCGCTTCGCGGCGCTCGAGGCGCGGCTGTCGGAGGAAGCCGAGGCGCGCGACGCGCGCCTGACGGCGCTGGTCGAAACCGCCGCCGAGGGGGCCGAGACCCGGGCCGAGGAGGCGCTGGCCGACGCGCTCGGCGCGCTCGAGGCGCGCGACGCCCAGCTGCGCGCGGCGCTGGAAATGGCCCGCGCCCGGCGGCGCAAGCCGGGGGATGGGTCATGATCGAGATGATCCTGCACTGGGCGCCCGTCGCGGCGGCGCCGGTCGCGCTGATCGCGGCGCTGGTCGCCGTGATGGTGCTGCGCCGCGGGGCGAAGGCGGGCCAGGCGAAGGTGGAGGCGCGGCTGGAGCTGCTCGACCGCCGGTTCAAGGGCCTCGCCGAGGCGCTGGCCGCCTTCGTGGAGGCCCCGGCCCAGGAGTCGCGGCGGCTCGACGCGATCGCGAAGCGGCTCGGCGATGATCTCGACGTGCTGTTCCGCCATGCCGCGCAGCTCGAGGGCGTGGTGCAGGCCGAAACCGGAAAGGTGCTCGAGGCGCTGGGATCGGGCGGGGACGAGCGCCTCGCCGGGATCGAGGCGATGCTGGACCGGATGGAGAGCGACGCGGCCGAGCGGGCCGACGCCGCCGAACGGGACATGGCGGCGCTGGCCGAGGCGCTTTCGGCGCTGCCCGCGGGCGACGCGCGGCCCGGCGCCGATGCGGGGTCGGGGGGGGCGGCCGGTCCCGGCGACGACGCGCCGCCCGTCGCAGTGGACGGCGCGGAGGACGATGCGGACGCCTTCTCCGACCCCGGGGACGAAGTGGAGCCGGAGGATGAGGAAGAGCCCTTCGCCGGACCGGAGGACGGGGAGGAGACCTTCGCCGAAACGCAGGACGAGGAAGAGGACGAGGACGAGGACGACGACGCGCTCTCCGCCGCCGAAGCGCCGGGCGACGCCCCCGTCGCGCAGTTCCCGGATAGGCAGGTCCCCGGCACGCAGGCCCCCGCAGCCCCGGTCGCGGCCGCCGATCTCGCCGCCGTCCACGACGCGCTGGCCCGGATCGAGGCGTCGCTGGCCGCCGAGACCGCCGCGCCCGACGCCGACATCCTGCGCGCCGCCGTCGCCGACGCGCTGCAGGAGGCGCGGCAGGAGCCGGGCGTGGACTCGCTGCTGCCGGTCCTCCACACCTTGCAGGAGAAGCTGTCGAAGATGGACTCCGCCTCGGCCGCCCGCGCCGCCGCCCTGCGCGCGGCGCTGGACGAGGCCGCGGCGAAGATCGGCGCCGAGGCGCTGCACCCGATCGAGGCGAAGCTGGACGAGGCCGCCGCCGCCGCCGACATCCGCGGCAAGGCCGCCGCGCAGGGCTTCGCCGAGCTCGCCGCCGCGCTGCGCGCCGCCGGGGATGCGGATGGCGACGAGGCGCTGCACGCCGCGCTCGAGGAACAGGCCCAGGCCATCGAGGCGCTGGGCGCCCGGCAGGAAGCGCGGCTCGAGGCCATCGAGGCGGCGCTGGGCGGGGCCGGGATCGACGCCGGGCCGCTGGAGGAGAAGCTCGACGCCCTCGCCGAGGCGGGGCGCGCGGATGCCGAGGCGCTGGCCGCGCGGCTGTCGGCGCTGGACGCCCAGGTCGACGCGCTGTCGGAGCGGATCGAGGCGCTGCACGCGGTGCGCGCCGACCCGGCCGAGCGCGCCCGGGCGCGGATCGTGCCGCTGGACTGAGGCGCGGCGGGGGCGGTGCTCGAGGCGCTCGAAGGCAAGCGCGAAGGCGACCAGCGCGCGCCGACCGTTTCCGGGCCTCGATCCCGAGACCCGGCGTGGCGACGGGCGGGTTTCAAGCCGCCGCCCCGGGCGGAACGCCGCGGGCGCCGTCGAGACCCGGAGCCGAGACCCGCGGCGCCGACCGCGGCCCGGACGCGCCAGGCGGTCCCGGCGTCGCGGCCTTTCCAGCCCTGCGGGCTTCGGAGGCGGGACGGACGTCCGGCCCCGGCCCGAATGGCTGACGGGGACCGCCGCTGCGCGGGGAGGGGGCCGCCCCCTGATCCGGCGGTCGACCTGGCCACGCCCGGGCCGGGCGGCCCTCCGCGAAGCCGCCCCGACCGGGGCGCCCATGCGCAAGGCGCCGCGGCGCCGGGGAGATGCCCGTCACGTCGGCGGCTGTCCTCGCTCCCACCCTTCGGCTCCTTGCCGCCTCCGGCAAACCTCGCCGCTGCGCCCCCGTCCCTGGTCAAGCCGCGGTTGACGTCGCCCGGGGCGCGGACCGCCTCCGCCGAAGCCGCCCCCGGACCCGAACGGTCCTGCGCCCTGCGCCTTGGCGCCTGGAACCGCCCGGCAGGGCGGTGCAGGTGCACCCCCAGCCGCCCTGCCCCATCCGCCGCCGGGAGGAGGCCGCACCGGCGCCGGAAGCCCGCCATGGCGGCATGTCCCGCCCGGGCTGCGGTTCATCCCGCGCCGCGGCGCCTCGCTCCGCCGCAGCACGGCGCCGGGCGCATGGTCGCCGGCGCCGCCCCCTCACCGCCCCTCGCGGCCGCGGGGCCGCGCCGGCGCCGCGCAAGCCAGGCGGCTGCATGCCCTCGACGCGCGCGACCGGCGCCGCCCGCGCGTCGCGCCAAAGGCGTCGGCAACCGGGTTTCGCCCGGGGCGGCGCCCGGGGGGCCGCCCACCGACGCCATCGGCTCGCCCTGCCCCGGAAGGCTGCCCCGGAAGGCTGCACCGCCGACCCAACGCGGATCTCGCTGCGCCGCCGTGGACCCGCCAGCCCACGCGCGCCTCCGACGCCCACGGGCGCCGCGCCCCCGTGCCGAGCATCCCCGGCGCCGCCCTCCACGCGCCGCAAGCGGCCTGCCCGCTCCGCCCGCCCCCGCACCCGCCCCCCGCGGTTTTCCCTTGAGCGTCGGACCCGTTGCCGCGAAATACAGGGCTCCGGCGCGCGGGCGCAGACCATCCAGGGCGGACGACATGATCATCGGCATCGACCTCGGCACCACCAACTCCGTCTGCGCCGTGTTCAAGGACGGCGAACCGGCGCTGGTCCCCAACGCGCTGGGCGAAACCGTCACCCCCTCGGCCGTCCATCTCGGCAAGGACGGCGCCATGACCGTCGGCCGCGCCGCGCGCGACCGCCTCGCCACCGAACCCGACCGCACCGCCGCCCGCTTCAAGCGCTGGATGGGCACCCAGCACGACGTGCGCCTCGGGCGCAGGACCCTGCGCCCCGAGGACCTCTCGGCCGCCGTGCTCGGCGCCCTCAAGGCCGATGCCGAGGCGTTCCTGGGCGCGCCGGTGACCGAGGCGGTCATCTCGGTCCCCGCCTATTTCAACGACGTGCAGCGCAAGGCGACCATCGCCGCCGCGGGCATCGCCGGGCTGACCGTGCGCCGCCTCGTGAACGAGCCCACCGCCGCCGCCCTCGCCTACGGGGTGCGCGACAAGGAGGGCGAGAGCACCTTCATCGTCATCGATCTCGGGGGCGGCACCTTCGACGTCACCGTGCTGGAGATGTTCGAGGGGGTGATGGAGGTCCGCGCCTCGGCCGGGGACGCGTTCCTGGGGGGCGAGGATTTCACCGACGCGCTGGCCCGCGCCTTCGCCGAGCGGATCGGCGCCGATCCCGGCAAGACCCCGCCCGAGGACCGCGCCCGCCTGCGCGCCGCGGCCGAGACGGTCAAGCGCCGCCTCGCCGCGGCGCCCGAGGCCGAGGCGACCGTGGTGCTGAACGGGGCCGAGCATAGCCTGACCATGGACCGCGAGGGTTTCGCGGGCCTGTGCGAGCCGCTGCTCGCGCGCCTCTCGCTGCCGATCCGCCGGGCGCTGACCGACGCGCAGCTGCGCGCCGACGACATCGACCGCATCTTCCTCGTGGGCGGCGCCACGCGCCTCGACGCCGTGCGCCGCATGGTCTCGCGCCTGTTCGGGCGCTTCCCCGAGCACGAGATCGACCCCGACCTGGCCGTCGGCCTCGGGGCCGCGGTGCAGGCCGGGCTGCTGGCGCGGGACGAGAGCCTGGAGGAGGTGGTGATGACCGATGTCTGCCCCTTCACCCTCGGCATCGCCTCGGTCCAGCAGATCGGCGAGGAACGCTATCGCGACGGCGTCTTCGCCCCGATCATCGAGCGCAACACCCCGATCCCCGCCAGCCGCGCGCAGACTTTCCAGGCGCTGCGGCCGGGGATGAAGGAGGTGACGATCTCGGTCTACCAGGGCGAGGCGCCGGACGTGAAGGACAACGTCGCCATCGGCGCCTACCAGGCGAAGATCCCCAGCGGCTCGGGCGTGAAGGAGGAGATCGAGGTCCGCTTCACCTATGACGTCTCGGGGGTGCTGGAGGTGCTGACCACCGCCTCGGACGGGCGCGAGACGCAGCTGGTGATCCAGAACTCCGCCGCGGCGCTGAGCGAGGCGGACATCGCGCAGCGCCTGAAGGAGCTGGAGCGGATCAAGCGCCACCCGCGCGACGACGCGCCGAACCAGGCGATGTCGGCCCGGCTGCGCGCGGCCTATGAGAACGCGCTGGGGGACCGGCGGCAGGCGATCTCGGGGCTGATCGGCCGGTTCGAGGCGGCGCTGGAGCGGCAGGACCCGAAGCTGGCGGCGGCGGAGCGCGAGGAGATCGCGGCGCTGCTGGACCGGCTGGGGGACGGGTATGACCCCTTCTGAGGCCTTCGCCGAGCTGGGGCTGGCGCGGGCGGGGGCGGACAGGCGCGCCGTCCGCTCGGCCTATGCGAAGCGGCTGAAGGTGGTGCGCCCCGAGGAGGACCCCGAGGGGTTCATGCGCCTGCGCGCGGCCTATGAGCTGGCCCGGCGGATCGCGCCCGACGGCAAGCGCGCCGCGGCGGAGGATCCGGCGAAGGCGGCGCCCGCGCCGGAGCCTTCGCCGGCGCCTTCGCCGGAGCCCGCGCCCGATGCGCCCCCGCCCCCGCCGCGGGACGAGGCCCCGCCCCCGCCGCCTGCGACCCCGGCCACCGCCCATCCCGCCGGGCTCGACGCCCCCTGGGACGAACCCTCGCCCGCGGATGCCGACGCCCAGCCGATGCCCGCGCGCCGCCGCCTGCAGCGCGCCGCCGACGCGGTCCTGGGCGGCGCCGACGACGCCCCGGACAAGGCGCGCGACGCCGAAGAGCGCGCGCCCGCCCTGCGCCGCGCCGCCGGGCGCGACCTGCTCTCGCGCCTCTACCAGGAGGATGACTGGAACGCCTTCGCCTCGCCCTGGACCGGCGGGTCCGCCGCCCCGCCGCGCAGCCTGACGCTGGCGCAGGCCGAGGCGCTCAACCGCATGTTCCGCTTCGACCGGGACAGGTCCGAGACCCTGAACGACGCCATGCTGTCGGCCTATTGGCGCGCCATCGCCGCGGCGCTGGAAGAAGCGCATGGCCCGGACGCCCTGCCCCCGGCCCTGGACCTGCGGGCGCTGAACGCCCGCGCCCGGGCGGACGCCGAGGCGCGCAAGGTGGATTACTTCGACCAGGCCGAGCGGAAGATGATCGCCTTCGCCCCGGCCAGCCGCGCGATGGAGGCGATCCGCGGCATGGACGACGCCGCCCGCGCCGATCCGGCCGAATGGGTGAAGATCCTCGACGCGCCGTATATCGAGACGCTGGACGACGTGGAGCGGCTCGGCCCGCCGCTGCGGCTTTGGCTGGCGCAGCAGACGGGCTACGAGCCTTACGCCAAGGAGGTTCCCTCGCCCATCCCCGTGCCCGCCTGGCTGACCCCCGAGGTGCTGACGGTGATCGACCGGCGCTATGGCGTCGGCCGCGCCCGGAGCGTGCATGACCGCGGGCCGCTGACCCGACACCTCGCCGCCCTCTGCGCCGCGCTTCTGGAACCCGCGCAGGCCGAGGTGCAATGGCGCGCCGCCGCGACCCGCACCCGCTGGAAGCCGCCCTTCTACGCCACCTGGTCGGGGCTGCTGATCGCCTACGCCGCCTTCCGCCTCTACCAGTTGATCTAGGGCCGCCATGACCTTCCTCGCCATCTTCGCGGTGATCCTGCTGATCTTCTCCGGGCGCTCGATGCTGCGCTGGATCGCCGGGCAGGTGCGGCTCTGGCGCCGGTTCGACGGGCGCGACCTGCCGACGGAGCACTGGCGGCGGCTCGCCCTCGCCGCCGCGCTGATCGCGGCGGTGGAGCTGGTGCTGCCCTCGACCGCGCTGACCGGGCGGGCGGAGATCCCCGACGCCCCGCGCATCGACCTGTGGTCCGGGCCGGCGCAGGACGCGGCCGCGGCGCCGACCCTGGCCGAGGCCGCGGCGCAGACGCCCTGGCTGGCGCGGCTGACCTGGTACACGCCGGAGCGGGAGGCGAAGCTGCGCGAGGTGGTGACCTGGGCCGCCGCCGCGTCGCGGGTGCAGGCCGGCGGCGCGGCGCTGGTCAGCGGGCTTGCAGGCGTCGACCCGGCGGCGCTGGCGCAGGCGGCGCGGGGGCCCTTCGCGGACCCGAACGCGGACCCGGTGACGACGAGCATCTATGTCCGCCAGATCGCCTGGTCCGTGCCCGAGGGGATCGCGGGGCTGGTCCAGTCGGACCCGCTGCCCGACCCCGGGGCGCGCTGGACCGCCGCGCCGCCGCTGCTGGCCGCGAAGATCGACAAGCGCTACGGGCCGCCCGCGGTGATGGGCCCGGCGGAAGGGGGCCTGCGCGCGCGGCTCGAGGGCGCGGCGCTGCGGCTGACCGGCGACCGGCGCGACATGGGGCCGGTGCGCGACGCGATGATCTGCCGGGCCGAGACGACCGCCGCGGGGGCGGTGGAGCCCGTCTGCCGGGTCTCGATCCACCTGCCGATGGTCTATGACACCTATGCGCCCGATTGCGCGGGGCCCGATTGCGTGCGCCGCTGGACGCGGCCGCTGCTGGTGCTGCGCCTGTCGCCCGGGCGGGTGGAGATCGCCCGGCCCGAGAGCGTGACGGGCGTCGACCCCTCCACAAGCTGGGCCCTGACCTGGGACGGCGAGACGCGGGAGATCGGCCCGGTCTTCGTTCTGACTGGAGCCGAGGCGCGCGCCTTCGCGGCGGCCGAAGACCTTCGCGCGACCCACCGCAAGGCCGCTGACGCGCAGGGGCTGCTCTGGGCCCGGCGCAAGCCCTTCGCCTGGCCGCCCGGCCCGCGCCTTGTAGCGCAGAGCGCGCCTTTCGCGGGGGCCGAGGCCAGGGTCCCGACGCCGCTGCTGCACGAGGCCGCCGCCATCGCGGGCCTCGGGACCCAGGGGCTCGCCGCCGCCGTCGCCTCCATCGGCAAGACCGGGCGGCTGCTGACCCAGTCGGCGGACCTGGTGCACGAGGACGCGCCGATCATCCGCAGCAACCCGCGGGCGCGCTGCGGCCTCACCTGGCGCCCGCGCCTCTCCGTCGCGCCCGAACTGCGCCGCGAAGGGACGACGCGGACCCTGGGGAACAAGGTGCTCGACCCGATCGTCGCCTCGCGGTCCTGGGACTGGGAGGCGCTGGTCGACCCGGTGCAGAACCCCGAGGCCTGCGCCTGGGCGCAGCTGAGCCTCTGGAGCATGAGCGGCGCGATCGACGCGCTGTCGGGCCGCGGGCCGCGGATCGCGCCGGATGCGCCCGACCCGGCGCCGCGCCCGCCGACGGCGGCGGACCTCAAGGCGGAGCGGGCGGCGGCGGCTCAGGCCCGGCCCAGCGCCCGCAGCGCCGAGACCAGCGACGCGGCGGCGCCGGACAGCGCCTCCTCGTCCGCGGCCGAGTAGCCCAGCAGCAGCCCCTGCGGCGGGTCGGGCAGCGTCGCGGCGGCCGAGAGCGGGCGCACCAGCAGCCCCGCGCGCCCCGCCGCCGCCGCGGCCTCCACGTCCGTGCGCCCCGCCAGCGCGGGACCCAGCCCGGCCACCAGGTGCATCCCCGACGGGTCGGGCGCGACGGACAGCACGTCCCCGGCCCCCGCCAGCGCGGCCAGCAGATGCGCCTGGCGGCGGGCGTAGACGCGGCGCATCCGGCGCAGGTGGGTGGCGAATTCGCCGCTCTGCATGAAGGCCGCCAGCGCCGGCTGCGGCGCCAGCGAGGCCCGCGCCCCGGTGACCGCGAGATGCGCCCGCGCCGGGTCCAGCAGCGCCTCGGGCAGCACCAGGTATCCAAGCCGCAGCGCCGGGCTGAGCAGCTTGGAGAAGCTGCCCATGTAGATCACCCGCCGCAGGCCATCGAGCCCGGCGAGCGTCGGGAAGGGGCGGCCCTGGTAGCGGAACTCGCTGTCGTAATCATCCTCGATCACCAGCGCGCCCCGCGCCTCGGCCCAGCCCAGCACGCCCATGCGCCGCGGCACCGGCATCGCCGCCCCGGTCGGATAGTGGCGCGAGGGGGTCAGCACCGCCGCCGCCGCGCCCGCGGGCAGCGCCTCGGGGTCCAGCCCCTGCCCGTCCACCCGCACCGGCGCGATGGAGAGGCCCGCGCGGCGGAACAGCTCTCGCTGCGTCGGCCAGCCGGGGTCCTCGACGGCGACGAGATCCCCGGCGGCGAGGGCGGCGTGGCGGATGATGTCGAACCCGTCCCAGGCCCCGGCGGTGATGACCACCTGCCCCGGGCGGCAGTCGAGCCCGCGCCAGGCCGAGAGATGCGCGGCGATGGCGGCGCGCAGCGGCGGCCAGCCGAACGGGTCGGCGCGGCCCAGCAGGCCCGGGTCGGGCTTGCGCCAGGCCTGCTCCAGCCGCCGCGCCCAGGCCCGGTGCGGGAACAGCGCCTGGTCGGGCGCGCCGGGGTGGAAGGGCGACCAGTCGGCGGGCGGCGGCGGCGCCTCGACCCGCCGCGGGGCGGGAGGCGCGAGGTGGGGCGGATGTTCGGCCACATAGGTGCCGTCGCCGCGGCGGGCATGCAGGTAGCCCTCGGCGGTCAGCTGGTCATAGGCGGTGGTCACGGTCATGCGCGAGACGGACAGCTCCGCCGCCAGCGCCCGGCTGGCGGGCATCCGCGCGCCCGGGTGGCGGCCGGTCAGGATCAGCGCCCGCAGCGCCTCGGCCAGCTGCGCGTGCATCGGCGCGCCCCCGCCCCGCTCGAGGCCGAGGGCGAAGAGCGCGGCCTCGAGATTGGACCGATGTTTTTCCGCGTGATTGGACATGCCCATCGGGCCAATAGCCGGGTAGGCACGCCCCCAGTCAAGACATTCCCGCCCGAGGAGCCTTCCCATGGACGACCAGCTCTCCGCCCCGCGTCCCGATCCGCTTCCCGTCACCGAGCGCAGCCGGCTGCGGCGGTCCCACCAGCGCGGCCATTTCGACCGCGAGACGATCTATTCCATCCTCGACGCCCAGCCGATGTGCAGCGTCGGCTACGTGATGGACGGCAAGCCCTATGTCACCCCGACCCTGCAATGGCGCGAGGGGGATCACGTGTACTGGCACGGCTCCTCGGCCAGCCGGGCGCTGAAGGCGGGGCGCGGGGTCGAGGTCTGCCTGACCGTCTCGATCCTCGACGGGTTCGTGCTGGCGCGCTCGGGGATGCATCACTCGGTCAACTCCCGCTCGGTGATGCTGTTCGGCGAGGCGCAGGTGGTGGAGGACCCGGCGGAGAAGCACGCGAAGCTCGGCCGCTTCGTGAACGCGCTGTTCCCGGGCCGCTACGAGATGCTGCGCGAGGAGCATGCCCAGGACCTGAAGGCGACGATGGTGCTGGGGATGAAGATCGAGGAAGGCGCCGCCAAGGTGCGGACCGGCGGGCCGATCGACGAGGACGAGGATTACGACCTGCCGATCTGGGCCGGGGTGATCCCGGTGAAGATGGTGGCGGGCGAGGCGATCCCCGACCCGCGCAACCTGCCCGGGGTGGAGATGCCCGAGCATGTGAAGGGCTACCGCTTCCCCGAGTGACGGGGCGCGCGCGGCCGGGGCCCCCGGCCGCGCGCCTGCAACAGCGCGGCGCCGCTAAAGCAGCGCCTGCACGATCCGCCCCTGCGCCCACCAGATCGACGGATAGGCGCTGATCCAGATCCAGAAGAACCGGTTCAGCCCGAAGAAACAGGCGTTGGAGAAGTGGAAGCTGCCGGTGACCAGCAGCGCCGGGGCCAGCGCCAGCGGGTGGAGGAGGGCGAAGGGAAAGGCCAGCTCGAACCCGATCACCCCCCAGCCCGCCAGCCGCAGCGCCCCGGGCCGGTCGGCCCAGCCCCTGAGCGCGGTGGAGACCGGGTAGGCCGAGAAGCGGAACACGTCCACCAGCGCCCGCCCCGAGCGCCATTCGCGGTTCCAGACCTTCACCCAGCCCGAGATGAAATAGCTCAGCGTCAATTGGACGGCGAGATAGGCCAGCGCCGTCTGCGCCAGCACCGGGTCGGGCGCCCAGCGCGCCGCGCAAAGGCAGGACAGGATCAGCAGGCTCATCTTGTCCGAGCCGCCATTATAGGGCCCGTCGAAGCGGCGCAGCAGCGCGAGGCCGCAGGCCAGCAGGCCGAGCAGCGCGTAAGCGGGCGCGATCCCGGCCAGCAGCAGCGCGGCGAGGCCCATGCGCGGGAGGTGCAGGAGGCGCTCATCCCGGAAGCCGCGCATGTGCTCGGCCCCCTGCTGCAGGAAGCACAGCGCCATCATCGCCTCGGTCAGCCGCTGGGCGAGCTCGAAGGTCACCGCCCTTCCCCCGGGGCCGCCCTCGGGTAAGCGCCCGAGACATGCTCCACCTCGCGCAGGATCGCGTCGCCTTCGCGGCGCACGAAGACGAGGCGGAAGCGCAGCTCTCCCGGCCCGGGGCCGAGGTCGCGCAGGATGCGGCGGGCGATCTCCCGCTCCGCCAGCGCGGCGTCGTGGAGGGGGCCGCCCTCGACGATCCGCTCGGCGCAGCTGGTCATGAACAGCGTCTCGTTCCAGCGCGGGTTCCACAGCATCCGGCGCAGCATCCGCGCGGGGGACACGCGCTCCGGGCGCGGCCGCGCCTCCTGCCACGCGGTCGGCATCGCGCCGGGGCGGCCTGACAGCCCGTATTCGATCCGCGGCGAGGGCGCGACCTCCTTGAAAAAGCGCCAGGAGGGGATCAGCGCGGGCAGGTACAGGGACAGGATGCGCAGCATGGCGGGGCCTTCGGTCCGGTGGGGCGGACCGAGGATGGCGCGGAAGGGTGGTGAATTGGCTAACGCCCGCTGAAGGCGCGCCGTCAGAAACGCGCGTCAGTACCCCATGTCGCGCACATAGGCATCAAAGCGGCGCTGCATCTCGGGGTCGCGCGGGGCGCCCTCCCCGCCCCAGATCTCGTTGAACGCGGTGGTGAGGCGGGCGATCAGGTCCGGGTCCCAGCCCTGCTCGGCGCTCGGATAGGCGCCGAAACCGCCGAACTTGGCGGCGTCGTAGAGCGCCCGGTCCCCGACCCGCGCCGCGGCCATCTCGAGCGTGATGCACAGCATGGCGGCGCCCGCTTCGCTGTTGCTCTCGCCCGGATAGGTCCCGGCATGGCAATGGGCGGTGAAGCCGCGCCAGTCCGCGCCCAGGCTCTCGTCCCGCGGCGGGGCGGGCGGCAGGGCGACCCCCGCGGCCTTCGCGATCCCCTCCTCGAGCCAGCGCAGGCGCGGGCCGTCGCAGCCGTCGAGCGAGACCAGGTCGATCGCCGCGCGGAACCGCCCGTCCCAGGTCATGTCCGAGAACCACGGCGCGGTCGCGCGCCCCGCGCCCTCGAATTCCGGGCGCACGCGCAGGGTCTTGAGGAAGGTCTCGCTCTCCTCGCCCAGCCAGGCGCCGAGGCCGTTGCGGCGGGTCTCGGTGAAGGTCATGGCGATGGGGATCTCGACCGGGTTCGGCCCGTAACAGGCCGCGCGGTGGACCGAGAGGGCGTAGAGGATCCGGGCCACGGCGCCGGCGGTCTCGGGCGTGTCGATGGCCGTGGTTTCGTGGCGCCAGAGGGCGAGGAACGCGGCGTCGCCCGACAGGCCCGCAAGCTGCGGCGGCAGGGGCGGGGCGCCCCGGTCGGCGGCGCGGAGCAGGTGGACCTGTCTGTCCCAGCCTCGCTCCTGCGGGCGGTAGACCAGGGCCAGGATCTGCAGCGGCGCGCCATCGGGGCCGAGCAGCGTCGCCCCCACCAGCGACCGGGCGCCGAAGGCGCCGTCGCCCCAGCCGCGGATCACCGCGCCGGGCCGGATCCCGGCCAGCGCGGCGGGGCCGCCGGGGGCGACGCCGGTGACGAAGGTGGTGTTCGAGGCGGTCTCGACCCTGAGGCCGAACCCGGTCCAGAGCGGCGCGGCGGCGGGATCGGCGGAAAGGTCGGGCGCCTCGCCGAAACTCCCGGCCTCGGCCAGCCGGGCGCGCATGGCGCGCAGCGGGGCCTCCTGCGCCTCGGCCTGGGCGGCCGCGCGGGCGTCGCGTTCGGCACGCAGGCGGGCGCCGACGGCTTCGCGGACCTCGGCCATGCGGGCGTTGGTCATGTGGCGCAGAAGGGCGGCGTCGGCGGTTCCGTCCTCGGGCAGGCCGACCTCCCGCTGGTAGCAGCGGACGCCCTCGGCGATCTTTTCCTCGAAGCTTGCGCGCGGGCTGAAGGGCCAGCAGCCCATCATGTTGAGGCTCCCGCGCAGGCGCTGAAGCTGGTCGTCCGAGAGCGGCCCGTCCGCGTCAGCGTCCGGGGCGGGCGCGGGCGCGGGCGCGGGATCCGCCTGCGCCGCGGCGTCGGGCGCGGCGGGGCGCGGCACGGGCGCCCCCGCGGCGGGGCCCGCCGGGTCCTGCGCCGGGACGGCGGCGGGCTCGGCCTCGGCCGCGATGCGCAGGGCGGCGACGTCCTCGGCCAGCAGCACGCCGTCCACGGCGCGGCCGGTGCGCCGCTCGAAACACTTCACCGAGCGATTGACGGCGGCCGAGGGCGCGCCGTCCTCGGGGCCGTAATAGCAGCCGAGGCGGGTCAGCGCCGCCTGCACCGAGGCGAGATCGCCGATGGCGGCGGCGGTGCGGTCCAGCTCGGCCAGCTCGGCCGCCGCCGGCGCCGCGTCCGGCTCGCCGCCCAGCGCGGCTCCGAAACAGCGCAGGCCCCGGCGCAGCTTGCCCGACCAGCGCCCGTCGACCGGGCCGTCATAGCAGCCGACGAGGCCGAGCTTGCGCTGCAGCTCCGCCGGGTCCGGCGCGGCGGCGGCGGCGGCGCGCAGGGCCTGCATCTCGGCGTCCGAGAGCGCGCCGTCCGGGCGTCCGTCGCCGTGGCGCCGCTCGAAACAGCGGATCGCGCGGGACATGGCGCGCGACTCCTTGCCGTCGATGGGGCCGTCATAGCAGTCGAGCCGAGCCAGCGCCGCCTGCGCCTCGGTGGTGTCGGCGGCGGCGGGCGCGGCGGCCAGCAGGGCCAGGCCAAGCCCGGCCAGGGCGGCGGCGGAAAGGCGTCGGACCATCATCGCGGAACTCCCCGTCCGACCTTCGCCCAGTCGGCGCCCGGTCGGCGCTTCCATCGGTTGCGGACGCACCAGCGTGGATCGGGCGGCGGCGGCGATCAAGCCCCGCCGCCGCCCGCATGGCGAAACGCCGCCCCGGGGCGCAGGGGTGGGGCGCAGGGGTCAGGCGAAGAGGGACGCGTCGTAGCCGAGCATCAGCCCCGGGGCGCTGAAGGCGAAGAAATCGGCGGTCTCGGCGGCGTGGAGCACCTCCGCGTCGGCGCTGCGGTCTTCTTCCGCCCGCACGCCCATGCCGCCGGTCCCGACCCATTCGCCCCGCGCCCAGGCCGGGTCGGCGCCGACATAGGAGGACAGCCCCACGACCGCGCCCGAGGGGGCGAAGTCGAAGGGCGTGCAGCCCCCGGCATCCGAGACGCCGCCGAAGCTGCCCGCCTGCCAGGAGACGCCGCCGACGGTGGCGGTCCCGCGCTCGATCGCCATCCAGCCGATGGTCTCGGACGCGTGGCCGCCGCCGTTCAGCGCCTCTTCCTCCTGCATCGCCAGCTCCACCCCCGCGGCGTCGCGCCCGCGCATCCGCGTGGTGACGAAATCGGCCCCGTTCATGGTCTGCACCTGCGCCAGCACGGCGGGGGTGTCGTCAAAGGCGCCGCCGAAAGACACGCTCTCGAACCCGGAGGAGGTCAGCAACCCGCTCTCCAGCGTCCCGACTTCCAGCCGCGAGCCGTCGGCGAGGATCCAGGACCCGGCCTCGGCCACCACGAAATGCACGTCCTCGGGGCCATGGCCGCCGTCAAGGTGGTTCGGCTCCTGCAAGCGCAGGGTGAGGGTCGCGCCGCTGACTTCGGTGATGCGCACGTTCACCGCCTGCGCGCCGTTGTCCGAGGCGACGAAGGCGAAGGCGACGGGGTTGTCGAAGGCCCGGCCGAGGGCGACGGTCTGCGCCGCGTTGGTGAGCGACAGGCTCCCCGTCTCGAGGATCGCGCGCAGGGGGGCGCCGGCGAGGCCGAGGGAGGCGCCGTCGAAGGCGATGTAGTCGACATCCTCGCCGCCATGGCCGGTCTCGGCGTCGAAGCTGCGGTCCTCCTCGGCCGAGACGGTGAAATCGGCGGAGGTGAGGCCCGCGCCGCGGCTCCAGGCCGTGTCGGGGCCGTTGAAGGAGGAGATCCCGGCCAGCACCCCCGCGGCGGGGAAGGACACCGCGCCCGTCCCGCCGTCATGGCCGACGCCCGCCACGGTCCCCGCGTGCCAGGAGAAGCCGCCGAGCGACCCGGCGCCCGCGTCGATGGCGAGCCAGCCGACCGTCTCCGGCGCGTGGCCGCCTGGGTTCTGGGCCTCTTCCTCCTGCATCGCGATCTCGATGCCGGTCGCGGTCTTGTTCTGCATCCGGGTGGTGATGAAGCTCGCGCCGTTCACACTCTGCACCTGCGACAGCACCACGGGGGCGGCGTCGAAGCCTGCGTCGAAGCTCACGCTCTCGAACCCGGCGGAGGACAGGCGCGCGGTGTCGAGCGTCCCGGCCTCGAGCATCGTGCCGTCGGGGAGGAGCCAGGACCCCGCCTCGACCACCAGGTAATGCACCGTCTCGGCCCCGTGGCCGCCATCCATGTGGTCGGGTTCCTGCAGGCGCAGGGTCAGGGTCGCGCCGTCCACGTCGATGATGCGGGCGTTGACCGGGTCGGCGCCGTTCTCGGTGGCGACGAAGGCGAAGGCGACGGGGTTGTCGAAGGCCCGGTTCAGGGTGATGGTCTGCGGCGCGGTGGTGAGCTGCAGCGTCCCGGCCTCGAGGATCTCGGGCGGGGGCGGGGCGGCGACGCTCTTGCCGTAGACGACATAGGTCCGCCCGGCATGGGCGAGGAAGGAGTCGCCGGGCGCCGGGGTCGCCTGCGGCGCGCCGATGATGATGTCGTCCACCCCGTCGCCGTTGACGTCCCCCGCGCCGGACGCCGACCAGCCCAGCGCATCGGCGTTGGAGGGCGAGAACGGGCTGGTCCCCGACACCATGAAGCCATTGACCCCGTTGATGTCGTTGACCGAGAAGTCGCCATTGCTGTGCGCCGTGCCGCCGATGGTCCCGGTCGGCCCGCCGAACAGCACGAAGGCGGCGTTGAAGATGTCGGGGTTGCCCGCGCCCCCCGGGGTCAGCCCGGCCGAGCCGATGATGATGTCGGCATAGCCGTCATCATTGACGTCCCCCGCCCCGTCCACGGCGATGCCGAAATTGCCGGGGCCGAGGATCTCGATCCCGTCGGTTCCGTCGAGACCGTAGATGTCGATGGGCTGGGAGCCGAGATCGGCCGAGCCGTAGACCAGCGCCACCGAGCCCACGCCCTCGGGGGTGTTGGGGCTGGAGTACATGCCGACCAGGAAGTCGTCGAACCCGTCGCCGTTCACGTCCCCGACCGAGCCGACGATCATGTCCGGGTGGCCGATATTGATCGCCATCCCGGGGGAGGAGGTGATGGGGCTCGCCACCGCGCGGGTCGGCGCGGGGAAGGTCCCGCCGAAGGTGATGTAGACGTTGTACTGGGACGGCGTGCGGAAGGGCGCGCCGGGGGCGGTCATGATCATGTCGTCCGCGCCGTCGCCGTTGAAATCGCCGCCCGCGACGCGGGTCGCCATGCCGCCATGCTCGATCGGGCCGAACCAGCTGAGCGAGCTGGAGGAGGACGGCCCCGGCACGCCGGTATGGCTGTAGGGATAGACGACAGGGGTGGCGCCGGGCGTCGGAGCGGTCATCGGCACGTTGCCCGCGCCGCCGAACAGGATGTGGACCGCGCCTTCCTCGCCGCTGCTGCCCGTCCCGACATTCCACGGGTTGTAGGCCTTGTGCTCGGTGATGGCGACGTCCGGGACGCCGTCATTGTTGAAATCGCCGATCCCCGCGACCTCGACCCCCAGCTGGCCGGGAATGCCGGGATTGGAATCGAGCGCCCGGAACCCCTGCCCCGGGGCCAGCGCGTTGATGTCGACCTCGGGGGCGAAGCCGCCATCGGGGCGGCCGAACAGCACGAAGGCCTCGCCCGGCACGGCGTAGCCCGCCGAGAAGGCGACGGTGCCGACGACGATGTCGTCATAGCCGTCCTCGTTGAAATCGCCGATGGCGTCGACCGAGGTCCCGAGGCCGAGATTGTTCCGCACGCCCGAGACGACGAAGCCGTTGGAGCCGTCGAAGCTGAACGGGTTGAAATTGGACGGGACCCCCGCCTGGGACCCGAACACGACATAGAGGGCGCCGGCGCCGTAATTGACCGAGCTCCCCGCCGGGCCCCAGGCCTGGTCGCGGACGCCGACGACGAAATCGTCGATCCCGTCGCCGTTCATGTCCCCGGCCGAAGACACGGACCAGCCCGAATTCACGCCCGAGGCGTAGTTCGGGTCGATCCCCTCCAGGGTGAAGCCGTTGAGGCCGTTCAGGGTGTTGATGTCGAAAACCTGTGGGAAGAAGGTCATGGGCCGCTCCTCGGTCCTGGAATGCAGGGCGCTCCATGGCCCCCGCGCCCCGGCCGCCGATGGGGCGGCGGGCGAGACGGGACTCGGGGGCCGCGAAACGCTGGATGAATAAGTGAAGAACACTTTACAGGCGGGCCCGGCGAAAGTGGGGCGAATACGCCGATAAATAGAAAACTCTTGGGTGATTTCATCCCGAAACACACGCGATGGATGAACAGGGTAAGAAACCCTGCCCACCCGCCCCCGCGGCGCGCGCGCCCCTCGCCGCGCCCCGCGGGCGGCGCTAGGCTGGCCCCCTCTCCGCCCCGCCCCCTCTCCGCCCCGCCCCCTCCCCCACCCCGCTCCGCCGCAGGCCCGCCGATGCGCATCCACTCCGCCGCCATCCACTACTTCGAGGCCGTGCGCCGCGCGGGCTCGATCCGCGAGGCGGCGCGGCGGCTGAACGTGGCCTCCTCGGCGGTGAACCGGCAGATCCTGAAGCTCGAGGACGAGGTCGGCGTGCCCCTGTTCGAGCGGCGCGCCCATGGCGTGACGCTGACCGCGGCGGGGGAGCTTCTGGCCCGCCATGTCATCACCGTGCTGCAGGATCTCGAGCGCGCGCGCTCGGACATCCTGGCGCTGCAGGGCGCGCGGGTCGGGCACGTGGAGATCGCGGCGGTGGAGGGCGTCTGCGCGGGGCTGCTGCCCGGGGCGCTGGAGCGGCTGCGCGCGGCGGCGCCGGCGATCACGGTGGGGGTGCAGGTGATGGGCTCGGCCGCCATTCCCAAGGCGCTGGCCGAGGGGACGGCGAATCTCGGCGTGGCCTTCAACCTCGTGCCCCCGCCCGAGCTGCGCGAGGTGCAGCGGGTGAGCTTCAAGCTCGGCGCCGTGATGCGCCCCGACCACGCGCTCGCGGCGCGCGAGGTCGTGACGCTGGCGCAATGCGCGGCCTATCCGCTGATCTTCGCCGGCGAGGACCTGTCCATCGCCGGGCTGATGCGGGCGCCGCTGGGGGCGCTGGGGCGGCGGCTGACGCCGGCGATCACGGCGAGCTCGGTGGACCTGATCGGGCGGCTGGCGATGGCGGGGCTGGGGATCGGGTTCCAGACCGCGCTGGGGCTGGAGCAGGCGATCGCCGAGGGCCGGGCGGCGTTCCGGCCGCTGGACGCCAAGGGGCCGATCTGGAGCGACCTGTCGGTGACGGTGCGCGCCGGGCAGGCCCAGCCCGCGCCGGTGGAGCTGTTCCTGCGGCTGCTGGCCGAGGAGATGGAGCAGCGCTCCGGGGCCGCGCCCGGGGGCTGAGGGCGGCGCTGAGGGGGCGGAACGGGCGCCCTCGGGGAGGCGCAGGGCCTCCCGCTCGGCCGCCCGTGCGCGGGCTGCGCCCCCGCGGCGCCCGGCCCCCACGCCGCGCGCGGGCCGCCCCCGCGCCTTGCATGACATCCGCCAACAGCGAAACGCCGCCCGGGCGCGGTCGGGCGAGGGGGCCGGGCGCGCCCCGGCGGCCCGAAGCGACGCGCCTGCCGCACCCCCGCGGCGCCCGATGCCTTTTCGGCATCGCCCCACGCGAAACTCTGCGCTTTTTCGATCACCTGCGCCGCGGCTAGCGTCTCATTGCGCCGCAGCATTCAACGAAGAGCCAGCCGCCGCCGATGCCCGACCCCGCCGCAACCCCCGTCGCAGCCCCCGCCCCCGGCGCCCGCTCCGCAGACCTTTCCGCCCGCGCGGTGGACGCGGCGGCGCTGCCGGTGATCGACGTCTCGGCCCTCTCCTCCTCGGACCCCGCCGCGCGGGCCGCCACCGGCGCCGCGCTGCGCGCCGCCTGCCTCGACAAGGGGTTCTTCTACTGCGCCGGGCACGGCATCCCGCAGGGCCTGGTCGACGCCGCCTTCGCCGAGACCCGCGCCTTCTTCGACCGCCCCGAGGCGGAGAAGCTGGCCGTGGACAAGGCCCTCTCGCCCTGCAACCGGGGCTATGAGCGCCTCGGGGGCCAGACCCTCGAGGCCGGGGCCGGGCCGGACCGCAAGGAGGGGTTCTATATCGGCCTCGAGCTTCCCGAGGACGACCCGCGCGTCGCCGCGGGGCGCTTCAACCGCGGGCCGAACCTCTGGCCCCGGGACCAGCCCGGGTTCCGCCCGGTGATGCGCGCCTATTTCGCCGCGATGCAGGACCTCGGGGAGCGGCTGATGCGCGGCATCGCCCTGTCGCTGGACCTGCCGGAGGATCATTTCGACGCGTTCTGCCGAGACCCGCTCGCCACCCTGCGGCTGCTGCATTACCCGCCCGCGACCGGCGCCGCGGGAGAGCGCGGGGCGGGCGCCCATACCGATTTCGGCGGCCTCACGCTGCTGCTGCAGGACGACAATGGCGGGCTGCAGGTCTTCGACAACAAGACCGACAGCTGGATCGCCGCCGCGCCGATCCCGGGGACCTTCGTCATCAACCTCGGCGACATGATCGCCCGCTGGACCAATGACCGCTACCGCTCGACCCTGCACCGGGTGGTCAACAGCTCCGGCAAGGAACGCTACTCGATCCCCTTCTTCTATGTCGGGAACCCGGACGTCGAGGTGACGGCCCTGCCCGGCTGCCTCGCCCCCGGGGAGGCCCCGAAATACCCCCCGACCACCGTCGAGGGCCATATCCAGGAGATGTACCGGAGGACCTATGCCTGAGGCCGCGATCCTGGTGCATGGCGCCTGGGCGGGGCCCTGGGTCTGGGACCGGTTCGCGCCGCTGCTCGAGGCGGCGGGGATCCGCACCGTCGCCGTCGACCTGCGCCCCGATCCCGACATGGGCCCCGGCGAAGACCCGGGCCTGCCGCAACAGCTTGCGCGGATCGAGGCGGCGCTGGACGCGCTCGGCGGCCAAGCGGCGCTGATCGGCCATTCGGGCGGCGGCGTCGCCATTTCCGCGGCGGCCGAGGCGTTCCCCGAGCGCATCTCCCGCCTCGTCTATGTCGCGGGGATGATGCTGCCCTCGGGCATGGGCTTCGCGGACCTGCTCGCCGCCGAGGACGCCGCCGCGCGCGGCATGGCCGGGATCGGCCCGCACCTGAACTGGACCGCGGACGGCGCCGCCTCCGTCGCCCCGCCCGAGGCGGCGATGGCGATCTTCTTCAACGACTGCCCGGCCGAGGTGGCCGAGACCGCCGCCCACCGCCTGACGCCCCAGCCCGAAGCCGGCCGCGCCCTGGCCGCGACCCTGACGCCCGCCCGCTTCGGCCGCGTGCCGCGCCTTTACGTCATCGCCGACGAGGACCGCGCCGTGCGCCCCGAGATGCAGCGCCGGATGATCGAGCTGTCCCCCGGCGCCGAGGTCCTGCGCCTTCCGACCGGCCATGCGCCGCAACTCTCCGCCCCGGACCTTCTGGCCGAGGCGATCCTGCCCTTCCTCGCCGATCCCGGCGCGGAGCCCACACCCGTGACCCAGACCACGATGGAGACCCTGAAATGAGCCTTCTTCGCAGCCGCGCCCTCGGCGCGCTCCTCGCCTCCTGCGCCGCGTTCCCGGCCCTCGCCGCCGACGAGGTGTCCTTCATGATCGACTGGCTGCCCGCGGGCGACAAGGCGGCGGTCTATTACGGGGTCCAGTCGGGGATCTTCGCCAAGCACGACCTCGACGTCACCGTCATGGTCGGCCGCGGGTCCTCGGACGTTGTGACCAAGCTGGCCACCGGCACCGCCGACGTCGGGACCGGGGGCCTGTCGGCGCTGCTCCAGGCCAAGGCGGGGGGCGAGGTGCCGGTGAAGGCGCTCGCCTCGATCTATACCAAGCAGCCCGACGCGATCTTCACCTATGAAGGCTCGGGGATCGAGAAGCTGGCCGATGTCGCGGGCAAGAAGATCGCCACCGCCACCTTCTCCTCCTCCAACGTCTCCTGGCCGCTGGTGCTGGAGAGCATCGGCGTCGACCCGGCCTCGGTCGAGGTGCTGAAGGTCGATCCGGGCGCGCTCGGGCCGATGCTGGCCGCGGGGCGGGTGGATGCGACGATCAACTGGCTGACGGTGGCGCCGGCGATCTCGGCGACGCTCGACCAGGCCGGCAAGACCTTCAAGTCCCACGCCTGGTCCGATTACGGCTACGAGGGCTACGGGCTGTCGCTGTTCGTGTCCGAGACATACCTGGCCGAGAACCCCGAGGTCGTCGACCGCCTGCTCGCCGCCTACCAGGAGGCGACCGCCGCCGCCATCGCCGACCCCAAGGCCGCGGCCGAGGCGCTGAAGGCGATGGTGCCCGAGGTGGACGTGGACATCGCCATCGACCAGTGGACCGCCTCGATCCCGCTGATGGTCAACGAGATCACCGAGGCCGACGGCATGGGCGCGATCACCGATGCGCGGCTCGCGACCTCCTGGGCCTGGGTGTCGAAGGCGCAGGGCCTGCCGGAAGATGCGCTCGACCTCTCGACCGTCGTCGCCAAGTGACCCGCGCCGCGGGGGGCCGCCGCGCCCCCCGCGCGCCAGCCGGAAAGACCGCCATGCCGCCTGCTCCCGTTCCCTCCATCGCCTTCAAGGGCGTCGGCCAGGTCTTCACGACCGGGGACGGCCGCCCGGTGCGCGCGCTCGAGGACCTGTCCTTCTCCACCGCGCAGCATGAATTCGTCTCGGTGCTCGGGCCGTCGGGCTGCGGGAAATCCACCCTGCTGCGGCTGCTCTCGGGCCTCATCGCGCCCACGGAAGGGGTCATCGAGATCAACGGCGACCCGGTGCACGGTCCGCGGGACGAGATCGGCATCGTGTTCCAGAAGCCGACACTGCTGCCGTGGCTGACCATCGCGCAGAACGTGACCTTCCCGAAGAAGCACAAGTTCGGCGTGGTGACGCGGGAGGACCGGACCCGCGCCGAGGCGCTGCTGGAGCTGGTGGGCCTGAAGGATTTCGCAGACCGGCGCCCGGACGAGCTGTCGGGCGGCATGCAGCAGCGCGCCGCCATCGCCCGCGCGCTGCTCCTCGACCCCGAGATCCTGCTGATGGACGAGCCGTTCAGCGCCCTCGACGCCCTGACGCGCGACGAGATGAGCTTCGAGCTGCTGCGCATCTGGGCCGAGCGGCCCAAGACCGTCCTCTTCATCACCCACTCGATCCCCGAGGCGCTGCTGCTTTCGGACCGGCTGATCGTCATGACCGGCCGCCCCGGCTCGGTGCGCGAGGAGATCCCCCTGCCCTTCCCCCGCCCCCGCTCCATGGCCACGCTGTCGGACCCGCGTTTCAACGAGCTCGCCGCCCATATCCGCCACGCCCTCTTCTCGCAGCCGGTGGCCTGAGATGGGCGCGATGTTCCGCTTCCTCGACCGCTTCGCGACGCCGCTGACCTTCCTCGGGATCTTCGCGGTGTGGGAGGCGTGCTGCCGCGCCTTCGCCATCCCCAGCTTCCTGCTGCCGAAACCGACCGAGATTATGACGGCGGCGATCGGCGTGGACCTGTCGATCTGGGCCAAGCACATCTGGTCCACCGTGCGGGTGGCGGGCATGGGCTATGCCGCCGCGATCCTGGTCGGCGTGCCGCTGGCGGTGGCGCTGGCCACGTCGCGAGTCATGGCCAAGACCCTCTACCCCGTGCTGATCGTGGTGCAATCCACCCCCGTGGTCGCCGTCGCGCCGATCATCGTGGTGACGCTGGGCGCGGGGGACATGCCGCGCGTGGTCATCACCTTCCTGATCGCCTTCTTCCCCATCGTCGTCTCCACCACCACCGGCCTGCTGGCGACGCCGGAGGAGCTGATCGAGCTCTCCCGCTCGCTCCGCGCCGGGTTCCGGCGCGAGGTGCTGGACATCCGCCTGCCCTATGCGCTGCCCTACCTGTTCTCCGCCGCCAGGATCTCCGTCACCCTGTCGGTGATCGGCGCGGTGGTGGCGGAGTTCGTGGCGGCGGAGGCGGGGCTGGGCTTTTACATCGCCTTCTCCACCTCCTTCTTCAAAATCCCCCAGGCCTTCGCCGCGCTCGTGGTCCTCGTGCTGCTGTCGCTGGCCCTGTTCCGCCTGACCGCCTGGGTGCAGCGCCGCTTCGCGCCCTGGTCGCTGCCCAAATCCGAGAGATGAGCATGACCGACACCTATCCCGCTGGAACCCTTCGCGACTATGACGCGCGCCTGCTGCGCCGCGCCTTCGCCATCGCCGCCGCGGCGCGCGAGGGGGGCGACCACCCGTTCGGCTGCCTGCTGGCGGGCCCGGAGGGGGACATCCTGCTCGAACAGGGCAACGGCTATTCCGCCGAGGGGGGCGACCTGACCGCCCATGCCGAGAAGCTTCTGGCGAGCCGCGCCGCGAAACAGTGGGACCCGGAATTCCTCGCGGGCTGCACCATGTACACCTCGGCCGAGCCCTGCGCGATGTGCTCGGGCGCGGTCTACTGGTCCGGCATCGGTCGGGTGGTCTATGGCCAGTCCGAACGCTCCTTGCTGGACCAGACCGGGAACCACGCGGAGAACCCGACCATGGACCTGCCCTGCCGCGTGGTCTTCGCCGCCGGGCAGCGGCTGGTCGACGTCGTCGGCCCGATGCTCGAGGACGAGGCCGCCGCCCTCCATGACGGGTTCTGGGACAGGTGAGGCACGCGCGCGCCAAGGACGCCGCCCACGCGCTGGCGCTGCTGGGGGCGATGGGCCCGGGCGCGCGGGTCTTCGCCGGGGCGACCACCTTCGCGCCGGTCACCCCCGACCCGCTGCCCGCGCTGGGGGTGGACGTGTCGGGCGCCGATTTCGGGTCGATGCTGGAGATCGCGGGCGGCGCCGCCGACATCGCCGCCAATGCGCCGCTAGAAGCCCTGCGCCGAGATCCCGCCCTGCGCGCCGCGCTGCCGCCGCTGGCGGACCTGCTCGCGCGCGTCGGGGCGATGGCGGTGCGCAACCTCGCCACCCTCGGCGGCGGGGTGATCTGGCCGGGCGGGGACCTGCGCGCCGCGCTCGCCCCCCTCGGGGCCGAGGCGGTGTTCGCGAAGGCGGGCGCGGTCCCGGTCGAGGACGCCGCGCAGGAGACCGGCGACGTGCTGACCCGCATCCGCATCCCCCTGCCCGCCCCCGGGGCCTGGACGGTCGAAAAGCTCGGCCATCGCGAACGGTTCAGCCCCGCGAAGCTGATCCTCTCGGTCCATCGAGGGGACGGGCCGCCGCGCCTCGCCCTCGGCGCCGCCGGGCGGGGGCTGACCACCGGCACGGACCCCGGGGCGCTGCTCTCCGGCCTCGGCCGCACCGAGGCGCGGATCGCCCGGGCCATGCTCTCCGACGCGCTGGAAAGGACCTGTGCATGAGCGCGCTGACCGAGGACCTCTCCGCCAAGCTCTCCGGCGCCTTCCGCTACCTGGCCGATGACGCGCCCGAGGGCTGCCTGCACGCCGCCGTGCTGCGCTCGCCCCTGCCGCATGCGCGGATCGAGGCGCTGGACCTTGCCCCCGCGCTGGCCATGCCGGGCGTGGTCGCCGCGATCAGCGCCGCAGACATGCCGCCGGGCCTGCGGCTCGGGCTGCGGCTGCGCGACCAGCCGCCGCTGGCCGACGGCGTGGTGCGGATGGTGGGCGAGCCGATCGCCGCCATCGCCGCCCGCACCGCGGCCGAGGCGAGCGCCGCCGTCGACGCCATCGCCCTGGCGCTGACGCCCCTGCCGCCGGTCACCGACCCCGGGGCGGCGCTGGCGCCGGGCGCGACGCCGCTGCACCCGGGCGGCAACCTCTGTTCGCGCTTCGATTACGCGGTGGGCGACGCCGACGCCGCCCTGCCCCGCGCCGCGCACCGGGTGGAGCTGTCCCTGCGCACCCCCCGCCAGATGCACGCGGCGATGGAGACCGAGGGCGGCATCGCCTTCCCCACGGCGAACGGCCTCCATATCCGCGCCCCGGGCCATGACCCGCTCGGCGCCGCGCGGGCGGCGGCGGAGATCACGGGCCTGGCGGCGGAGGACATCACCGTCCAGGCCTCGCCCATCGGCGGCAGTTTCGGCGGCAAGGAGGATCTGCACGTCCAGCCGATGCTGGCCCTGCTGGCCCATCGCGCGGGGGCGCCGGTGCGCCTTGTCCTCAGCCGTCCCGAGAGCGTGGCGGCGGGGATCAAGCGGCACCCGTTCGACATCCGCCTCTCGGTCGGCTGCGACGCGGAGGGGCGGCTCACGGCGCTGAGCGTGGATGCCCTGGCCGATACCGGCGCCTATGCCAGCCACGGGCCGGAGGTCCTCGACACGGCGATGGAGAACGCCCCCGGCCCCTACGCCATCCCCGACCTGCGGCTGACCGGGCGGCTGGCCTATACCAACACCGGCGTCTCGGGCGCCTTCCGCGGCTTCGGCGCGGTGCAGACCGAATGCGCCATCGAGGCGGCGATGGAGGCGCTGGCGAAGCGCGCGGGCCTGCACCCGCTGGAACTCCGGCGCCGCAACCTCGCCCCCGATGCCGGGCCGCTGGGGCAACGCATCGTGCCGCGGCCGGAGTTCCACGCCGTGCTGGACGCGATGGAGGCGCTGCCGCCCGCGCCCGAAGCCCGGCCCGAAACGGCGCCCCGCCGCCACGTCCTCGGGACCGGCTGGGCGCTGGTCAGCAAGGGCGAGGGCTTCGCGCAGGGAGGCCCCAACGGCGCGGCCGGCGCGCTGGCGCTCGAGGCGGATGGGCGGCTGACGCTGCGGGCGGGGCTGGTGGACATGGGGCAGAACCTCGCCCCCTCCGCCGCCGCGCTGCTGGCGGGGGCGCTCGGCGTGGCCGAGGGCGACTGCGCCGCGGTGTTCGGCGGGACGGGGGATGGCGATGCGGGGCCGACCTCGGCCTCGCGCGGGGCGCAGATCGCCGCGCGGCTGGTGACGGCGGGGGCCGAGGGCTTCCGCGCCGCGCTGCTGGCGCGGGCCGGGGCGCAGGCTCCCGGGCCGTGGACGCTGGTCCCGGGCGGCCTCGCCCATCCCGGGGACAACGCCCCGCGGATCAGCTTCGCCGCATTGGCCGCCGCGTGCGCAAAGGACGGCCCGCTGGTCCATCCCGTGACCGTCCCGGCGATCGAGACCGATCCCGGCCCGGTCCCCGGCCACGCCCTTTTCGCCACCTGCGGCGCGCGGGCGGTGGTGGCGGTGGACACGGCCACCGGCGCGGCCCGGTGCCTTGCGCTCGACATCCTGCCCGCCTGCGGCAAGCCGATCCTGCCGAAGGTCTACGAGGGCCAGGTCGCGGGCGGCGCGGTGCAGGCGCTGGGCTTCTGCCTGACCGAGGACCTGCCCGCCGCGGAGGGCGCCTTCGCGGCCTCGAACCTCGACGGGTATTTCATCCCCACCCTGGCCGATGCGCCCGAGATCCGGGTGCACCCCGTGGACGCGCTGGCGCCGGACGACCCCGTGGGGCGGCGCGGGGTGGGCGAGATCGCGCTCAACGCCGCCGCGCCCGCGATCCTGAACGCGCTGGCCGACGCCCTCGGGGGCGCGCCCGCCGCCCTGCCCCTGCGCGCCGCAGAGGCGCTGGACCTGCTGGAGGCGCGCCGATGATCCGCTTCACCCTCGACGGCGCCGTGGTGGAGGCGCCGGACCCCGCGGCGCGGCTGTCGTCGCTGATCGCCGACCGGCCCGGCGGGTCGGTGCGCACGCCCTGCGGGATCGGGCGCTGCGGCGCCTGCACGGTGCTGGTGGACGGCGCCGCGACGCCCGCCTGCCTGGCGCTGGTCGGGCGGCTTGAGGGCGCGCGGGTCGAGACGGCGGCGGGCGTGGCCCGGCGGCGCCCCGACCTCGTGCGCCTGCTGGCAGAAGAAGCGGGGGTGCAGTGCGGCTACTGCGCGCCCGGCCTGCTGGCCGCCGCGGCCGCCGCCACCGCCACGGACGGGGCCACGGACGGGGCCGGCGTGGATGTCGAAGAGCTGGTGGAGCGGCTGTCGGGCAATCTCTGCCGCTGCTCGGGCTACCAGGGCCTGCGCCGGGCGCTGGCGAGGCTGGCGGCGGACGCGAGCTGATCGCGCCCCCTGGCGGGCTAAGGCCATGCGCCGGGGGCGGCGCGCGGCGCCGGCCCGTCATGCCCTGGGCGTAATTTCCTTTGATTGGCGCGAATATTTACGTAGCGTGAATGGAATTCATCACCTGCGCGCCTCGAAACTGAACAGCGATGCAACGCCCCTTCCGGCCAGCGGCTTTTATTTGCGGTGCAGCACGGGTCGTCCAAACCGCCGCGCGACGCGGCGCGAGACCGGAGCCGCCTGCATGCCCCTGGACCGTTTCGCCGCCAGTCTCCCCCGGCCCGCTTTCCGCGCCGCCGCCGCGCTGTGCCTCCTGCTCGGCGCCCAGCCGCTTGCGGCCGCCCCGGCGGAGAGCTGCTCGGTCGCCGCGGGGTCCTTCTGCGCGGCGGGCGCCGACCCGGATGCGTCCCTGCCCGGCAACGCGTGCGCGGAACAGGACTTGCTGCAGAAGATCAGCGCCCCGGACGCCGACGGGGTGGTCGAGCTGGATGGAACCTGCCTCTACGCCCTCTCGGCCGACCCGGCGGAGCCCGGCGCGCGCTCCGGGGACGACGCGCCCTCGGGCATCTCGCTGCGGGGGATCAGGAGGCTCGAGGGCAACGGCGCGATCATCCTGCGCCGGGGCGAGGCGGCGTTCAGGCTGCTCGACGCCGCCGGGCCGATCACCATCCGCAACCTGACCCTGAGCAACGGGCGCCACCGGCGCGGCGCGGGCCTGCTGGCCACCGGCGACGTGACGCTGGAGAACATGACCTTCCTCGGGAACGTCGCCGACTCCCGGGGCGGCGCCATTTTCCTCAGCGGCGGGGGCAGGCTGACCATCCGCAACAGCCGGTTCATCGCCAACCAGGCCGACACCGGCGCCGTCTTCCAGTGCGGCGACGGCGACCGCGCCCGCAGGGCGCAGACCGGGGTGACGTGGGAGATCGCCAACTCGATCTTCGTCGACAACATCGCCACGTCGCGGGCGCCCGGAAACGCGGCGCTGGAGGATTGCGACGACGCGACGGGGCGCGTCGACGGCAACGTGTTCCACGGCGCCGTCCTGCGCGACACCCTGGTGGCGCAGGTGGTCGGCGCGCTCTCGTTCCGCAACAACATCGTCTCCAACCACCGCTGGGGGCTGCGCTGGTCCCCGCCCGGGGAGCGCGGGACGCAGCCCGGCCCGGCGGTGAGCGAGGATCACAACCTGTTCGCGGCCCCGGGCGCAACGGCGGCGGCCGAGGCGGCGCGGGCCGCGCGCGCCGCCCCCGCGGGTCGGGACGACGGCCTGTCGGAATTCGAGCGGCGCCTCCGGGACGGCGCGCCGCCGCCGCCGCCCGCCATGGGCCTGCTGAAACCCGGGGGCCTGTCGCCGCGCGCGTTCGATGCGGCGCAGATCGCCCCCGGCGGCCATGACCTCGTGGCCGAGGACGCGCATTTCATGGATGCCGGCGCGCTCGACTTCAGGCTGACCGGGCGCTCCGCGGCCATCGACGCCGGGGCGCGCGGGGGCGCGGAGACCGACGCCGCGGGCGCCGCCCGGCCCCATGGCGGCTCCGCGCCCGATATCGGCGCCTTCGAGTTCACGCCCGGCCCGATCCTGCGGGTGGAGAGCCACGGCTCGCCGTGGGTGCGGCACGGCCTGGGCCTGCATTTCGCCGTGGCGGTGCGCAACCTGGGCGACCGGGCGGCCGCCGGTGTGACGGTGCGGCAAGAGCTGCCGCCGGGCGTCCGGGCCGCGCAGATCAGCGACGGCGGCAGGTTCGACGCGGACGCCGTGACCTGGACGCTCCCCCGGCTCGGGGCGGGAGCCGGCAAGCTGCTGACCTACACGGCCGCGCTCGAAGACCCGGGGACCGACGGGGCGGCGCTGGACGCGGAGGGCGCGACCGCGGCCGCCGCGGACGGGACCGTGACCGCCGCCGCGGCGCGGCGCTGGTCGGCGGTCGTGAACCCGCGCATCACCGCGCAGATGGACCTGCTGCCCGGCCTCGACGCGTTCGCGTTCAAGAACATCTCCGGCAGCCTCGACACCGACCTGACGACGGCGGACGTGGTCGGGCTGTTCGGCCGGTCGGCCTGCGTCGACCCGGGCGCCGCGACCTGCACCCTGCGCCCCGAGAGGGAGATGTGGCGCAGGGAAAGGCTGGACTTCCTGTCCGGCGGCCATTGCGTCGGGATGGCCGAGGGCGCCCTCAGCCTGCGCTACGGACGCCTGGACGACCCGGGGCTGGACCGGAACGCCGCGCGGCTGGACGCGGGCGCCGTCGGCGCCGCCGACCTCTCGAAGCCTGCGGCGCGGCGCATGATCACCCGCTTCGCGGCCGCGCAGCTGCTGATCCCGGTGAAGACGCGGGCGCTGATCGCGGCCGGCCTCCTGCCCTTCAATCACCGCGGGACGGCGGGGGACGCCGCCCGCTCGCCCTTCGCGAAGGCGCCCATCGCCAGCCTGCCGGCCCTCTTCAAGGCGAATTTCACGGCGCCCTCCCCCGCGGATCGCTACACGCTGGGCGTCGCCAACCGGGACCTCGGCGGGGGGCATCGCCTCCTGCCCTGGGCGCTGGAGGAAGACGGCGCCGGGATCGCGAAGATCCATGTCCATGACAGCAACGCGCCGGACGAGACCGACCTTTTCATCGAGATCGACACCCGGGCCGGGACCTGGCGCTACGCGCCCGCCTACGCCGCCCATGCCGTGCCGCCCGTGGACTGGCAGGGGGACGCGGGCACGGGCTCGCTCACGCTCTCGAGCTTCGCGCATGCCGTCAGCCTGCCGAAATGCGACTACAACACCACCGGCTACTGCCCGTCGGACGTGGCCGGGGCCCCCGCCGCGCCCGCGACGGTCGAGGTGATGCTGAGCGGCCCGGGCTATGTCACCGTCACCCGCAGCGACGGCAAGACCGCGGGGCTGGACGCACAGGGGACCTGGTCCTCGGAGATCGAGGGCGCGGCGGCCCTGCCCGTGGCCGTGGGCGCGCGCGGCTTCCGCGGGCCGCTGATCAGCATTCCGCACGAACCGGGCATGACCTACAGCATGGCCCTGTTCCCGCGCGCCGAATTGCCGGACGCCGCGCCGCGCGCGGGACGGCTTCACGTCTCCGGCCCGCGTTTCGCCGCGACGATCGACGGGGTGATCCTGGCCTACCAGCGGGGGTGGGACCAGGCGCTCACCACCGTCTCCGCCGCGCCGGACGCGGGGCGGATCGGGCTGCGCAGCGACGTGGCCCAGCAGGTCGACATGGAGCTGGGGGCCAGCCGCGCCGACGGCTCCGGCGTGCTCGTGAGCCTGGCCGCGCACGGGATCGCGCCGAAGGGCGGTCTCGACATGGCCTGGGACGCGGCTTCGGACGCCCTGGCGCTGCGCGATGGCGACCATGCGCCCACGCAGTTCGCGCTGACCGTCGCCAGCATCGGCGCCGATGGCGGCGTCGACACGCGGTCCATGGTGGCAAGCGACGACGGCGCGGAGCTGGAGCTGGAGCTGGAGCTGGAGGTGGATGTCGGCGCCCGTGTCGTGGCGACGCCTGTCACCGGCCCGCGAGAGGAGATCGACCGCCATTTCGCGGCGACGCCCGACGCGCCCTTCCGCTTCATGCTGGAGAGCCGGGAGACGCCGGCGCGGGTCCTGGCCGTCTCCGCCGAGGGCGCGGCGGTGCTGGCGCCCCTTCCCTACGGGCGAGCTCGCGCGGCGTTCGTGTTCGAGCTGGAACCGGCGGGCGCGGAAGGCCTCGACCGGACTTATGCAATCCGGGAGAGCCGCGGCGCGCGACGGGTCCTGCAGCTGGCCGAGACGCCGGGCGGCGGCGTCGGCCTTGTCGCCGCCGCCGTGGAGGAGGGCCCGCTGCCGGAGGGCGCGGCGATCCGGGTCGAAGAGGTCTCGGCGCGCACGGAGGAGATGTGGATCCTCTCCACCGCGACCCCGCCGGCGTACCGGATGCTCGCCTATGACGCGGCGGGGCGGATGCGGCTGGTGGACCTGGAGGATGAGAGGGCCCTGGACGGCGCGACCTTCCAGTTCCGGATGCTGCGGGTGGAGTGACCGCCTTGTCGCCAGCCCCCATCGGCGCCCGCCCAGGTGTCGGAAGAGGGCGGCGCGGTCTTTCTGTTCGTGGATGCAGGTGTTTTCGAGCGGTATCTCGGGGCTCCGGCGAGGGTTTCGCCCGGGGCATGCGGCGTGGGGCCTGGTTGGTGAGGCGTGGAACGCAAAAACGCCGCCAAGCTGGTGCTTGGCGGCGTTTTTAGTTTGGTTGCGGGGGCAGGATTTGAACCTGCGACCTTCAGGTTATGAGCCTGACGAGCTACCGGGCTGCTCCACCCCGCG